>DXSD01000019.1 GCA_019410665.1 Fusobacterium sp. | reverse complement strand
AGTTTGAAGAGAGTTTTACTAAATATTTTTACTATACTTTTATTATAAATACTGAAAAAGAAAAAAATTTAGTTATCCCCCTTGATGAATTAAGAAATTTACTTGGCTTAAAAGAATATGATAGATTTTATGACTTTGAATTAAATATTTTAAAAAAATTAAAAAAAGATATTGATTTAAAAACTAATTTTTTATTGGAATACAATAAAATTAAAAATGGAGAGTTCAAAAATAATAAAGTAGTAGCAATTGAATTTATTATAAGTAATAAAGAGTCTAAAATTAAAGAGGAACAAACTAATGAATTAATGGGATTACTTGCTATCCATATAAAAGATTTTAAACTTACTTATGAGATGATATATAGAGCTTTATCTTATGTTGATTTTAAAGAGTTAAAAAATTCTATACATTATATTATAAAAAATCACAATAAGAAATTTTCTATTGAAGAGGAGTTGAATGTTTTTATAAATAATAAATTTAAGTTAAGTCAGTATATTAAAATTGATAGTTTCTATGCTTCATGCTCAAATCCTCTTAAATTTCAAAACTTTTTATACAAAAAACTCAATGATATGATAAATCTTGAAATTTTAGATACTAATATATCATCTACTAAGTTTTTAAAATTTCTTTATTTTGCTAAAGAGGGTGAACAGATATTTTTTGAAGATGGAGATATAATTATAGCTATAAAATATTCTAAAAAATCAGATAGTTTTTTTGAAATATATAGAAAAAATAAAAATTAAATAAGAGGGGGGATTATCCCTCTTATTTTCTAACTGGAACTATCTCAATCCAATATCCATCAGGGTCACCTATAAAATAGATACCCATAGCTGGATTTTCATAGATTATAACTCCCATCTCTTTATGTTTTCTATAAGCTTCATCATAATTTTCAGTAGTTAGAGCTAAATGGAACTCCTCATCACCTAAATCATATTTTTCCTCTCTATCTCTTAACCAAGTAAGTTCAAGAGAAAAGTGTCCCTCTCCATCTCCTAAATATACTAATTTGTAGCTACCATCTTCAGCTTCTTTTCTTCTTACTTCTTTTAATCCTAAAGCTTCTTCGTAGAATTTGATACTTTTATCTAGGTTAAGTACATTAAAGTTAAAATGATTAAACTTGAACATAATAATCCTCCCTTTAAAGTTTGTTAGATAAATTATATCAAAAGTGAAATATGATTGTCAAAAATAATATAGCAAGTTATAATATAGAGAATAGGGATTTGGGAGGTAGTTATGAATATTTTTTACATTTATCATAGTGGATTTGCAGTAGAAACAGAAAATTATAAATTAGTATTCGATTATTATATGGAACCTAAGAAAAATAGAGGAGACTTTGATATAGAAAATTTTATTATTGATAGTAAGCATGTTTTAGTTTTCTCTTCTCACAGTCATGGAGACCACTTTAATGATAGGATTTTAAAGTGGAGAGAAAAAAATTCAAAGATAAAATATATTTTAAGTGATGATATTAAAGTTGAAGGAGAGTATAACTTTGTAAAAGAAGGAGACTTTTTAAAGATAGAGGGGGCAGAAATAAAGGTTTTTGGTTCTACAGATTTGGGAGTCTCATATTTTGTGAAATGTGATAACATTAGTTTCTTTCATGCTGGAGATCTGAATTGGTGGGCTTGGGCAGATGATACTCTAGAAGAAGAAAGATATATGAGAGAGCTATATTTTAATAAAATGGAGCTAATAGAGAAGGAGCTTAAAGAAAAAGAGATTGACTATCTATTCTATCCAGTTGATCCAAGATTAGAAGAGTATAGTTTTTTAGGAATTGAGTATTTTATAGAGAAAATAAAAGTAAAAAATATTATTCCAATGCATATGTGGGATAGATACGAGATAATAAAAATTTTAAATAGTGAGATAAAAGATATAAATATAATAGAAATTAATAGGAGTTGTGAGGAAATATTAAAAATAATGGAATGACATGTTTATGGAGCTAAAAGAAAAATAAAATATTGATAAAAGATGTATTTTTTGATATAATATACTCTGAATAAAAATAAGGATAGTAAGGGTAGAAAAGGTTATGAGCTTAAAAAAAACAGATGAGATACTAGAAAATATATATTTTATGTTGAAAATTGATGATAAGGGAGCTTATGTAGTTCCTGTATTTTCCAATGGAGAGATAGTTGAAAATTTTGAAGTAGATGAAGACTCTGAAGATACTACTAGTCAAATTTTATCATATATAAAGGGAATAAAAGAGGATAGTTTCTTTATAGATTGGGAAAAAGAGTATGAAGAAGCTTACTTAAATGAGCATTCTGATTTGATTGAGTACTTAATAGACAATCCTAAATTTGTAGATGAAAAAATGGAAACTTTAAAATGGGTAAAAAGAGAGAATACCTTATCCCTTATAATTAAAGAAAAAGAGAATAGTACAACTGCTCTTACCACTGAGTTGTTACTAAATGACTCAATCACAGATTTTTTAGTTATTAATGAAGACTTGATTTTAGCTGATGGAATCTTTTATATAATAGATATGGAAAGTAATGATTTCCATACTTTAAAAGAGTTAATAGGAACGATTGATGAATCGGGATTAGAGAATTTTCTAACCCTTACTATAAAGTATTTTAAGAATATAGAGATAGAGTATAAAGATTATAAAGTGGTACAGGGAGAAAAAGTAGTTCCAAGTCCACAACTTGTAATAGAAAAAATATCTCATGACAATAGCTTGTATCTTCAAGTTACTTTGATGGTATCAGGTATGCATTATGATTTCTTAAAGGAGCATGAGATTAAACAGGTAGCTATTGTAAATAATTTAGAAAAGAAAATCTTTATTTGTGAAGTTGATATAAGTAGAATATCAGAAGCTCTAGAAGATATTGTAAAAGTTTTAACTAAGAATCAGAAAAATTTAAAAGTGAGATCTAGTTACTATTTAGATGAGAGTAATTTAATAATTATGCAGGAGAAACTTGCAAAAGAGTTTATTATGCAAGATTTACTTCAATTGGCATCTAAGTATAAGGTAGTTGGAACTGATAAACTTAGAAAATATAATATTAAAGCTGTAAAGCCTAAGGTAGTAGGAAGTTTTAGTCACTCAATAGATTTCTTAGAAGGAGAGATAGAGTTAGAAATAGAGGGAGAAAAGTTCTCTATTCTTGATGTACTTTCTTCATATAAAAAAGATTCATATATAATGCTGAGTGATGGAACAAGTGCTTTAATAAATAAAAAGTATATAGAGAAACTAGAGAGATTATTTAAGGATAATGATAAACAGAAAGTGAAGCTTTCCTTTTTCGATCTTCCTCTTGTAGAAGAGTTAATTGAAGATAAGATTTTTTCTGAAGAGATGAATAGAACAAGAGAGTTTTTCAAGGGAATAAATAATATAAGTAGCTATGATATAGAGCCTCCTAAGGTAAAGGCTCAACTTAGAGAGTACCAAGAGTATGGATATAAATGGTTGTCATATTTAATGGATAATAATCTAGGGGGATGTTTAGCTGATGATATGGGACTTGGAAAAACCTTACAAGCAATCTCAGTTTTAACAAGACTACATGAGAAAAAGGGTACTAAAAGTTTAGTAGTTATGCCAAAATCACTTATCTATAACTGGGAAAGTGAGATAAAAAGATTCAGTCCTAAGTTAAAAGTTGGAATATATTATGGAAACTTTAGAAATAAAGATATAATAAAGAAGAGTAGTGTAATTTTAACAACTTATGGAACAATAAGAAATGACATTGAAATAATAAGAGAGTATAATTTTGATGCTGTAATTTTAGATGAATCTCAGAATATAAAAAATGTAAATGCTCAAACAACAAAAGCAATTATGTTACTAAATGCTAAACATAGAATAGCTTTAAGTGGAACTCCTATTGAAAATAACTTAAGTGAGTTATACTCTTTATTTAGATTTTTAAATCCATCTATGTTTGGAACTTTAGAGGAGTTTAATAGTTATTATGCAATTCCTATTCAAAAAGAAAATGATCAAGATGCTATAGAGGAATTAAAGAAAAAAGTATATCCTTTTATCTTGAGAAGAATAAAGAAAGAAGTTTTAAAGGATCTTCCTGATAAGATTGAGAAAACTATGTATATTGAGATGAATCCAGAACAGAAGAAACTTTATGATGAGAGAAGAAATTATTATTATAAAATGGTACACTCTCAGATAAAAGAGAATGGTTTGGGAAAAACACAATTCTTTATACTTCAAGCTTTAAATGAGTTAAGACAGATAACAAGTTGTCCAGAAGCTAAAAGTGTAGGAGTAACTTCTAGTAAAAGAGAGGTACTTATAAACAATATAGTTGAAGCTGTTGAAAATGGACACAAGGTTTTAGTCTTTACCAATTACATAAATTCTATAAAAAATATTTGTGAAGATTTGGAAAAATATGGAATAAAATACCTTTCTATGAGTGGAAGTACAAAGGATAGACAGCTTTTAGTAGATAAATTCCAAAAAGATAATAAGTATAAAGTTTTTGTTATGACACTTAAAACAGGTGGTGTAGGACTTAACCTAACAGCAGCTGATACAATATTTATATATGACCCTTGGTGGAATAAAACTGTTGAAAATCAGGCTATTGATAGAGCATATAGACTTGGACAGGATAGAACAGTATTTTCATATAAGTTGATACTAAAAGATACAATTGAAGAAAAAATTCTTCAGTTACAAGAATCAAAAATTAAATTATTGGATAACTTAATATCTGAAGATAGTTCAACATTAAAAAGCTTAACAGAAAAAGATATTGAGTTTATCTTAGGAGAATAAAAAAGTATAGGGAGAAAAGATGGCAATAAGTAAAGATAGATTTAGAGAAGCAGTAAATGATTTTTACTCTAAAGAAGTTTTATTTAAACTTTATACAAAATACTTTTTAGATTGGATAGCTGAGGGGTATATAGGAAGCAATTTGGGACTTTTTGAAATCTCTCTAATCAGTGAAAATAGTAACAAGCAAACTTTCTTAGATTTATTAGAGCAATTCTACTTAAAAGAGGAGATTTTTTGCACTATATATGAGAAGTTAGATACTGATGTAAAAGAAGTTTTTGAAACAATAGCTTGGAACAAGAGATTTTATACATCAAATAAAGAGAAATATTTTAAATTAGAAAATAATTATGATATAAATAAAGATCTAAAAGAGGAGTTTCTTTTCTTTAAAGCAGATAAAGATAATAAGAGAGGAGAATTTCTTTATTTAGATTATGATATAGTTAGAGTAATAAGAAAATTTATGAAAAAACCAAAGGAGTATAATATTATTCCACAGAAAAAAGTTGAAGTAGCTTTGGTTCATAACAATGAAAAAGAGTTAATAGAAAACTTTAAAATGTATTTTGAATTTTATTCTCAAGGGGGAATAAAAATCTCAAGTAGTGCAAAAATTTTAAAAGAATCGAAACTTAATATGAGAAAATATTGTAATATAACAGAGTATTATGAAGATTCTAAAGATTTAGATTACTTAAAAACTGAGACGATAGCCCTTTTCTTTTTCTTGGTAAAAGAAAAATATATAGATGAAAACTATTTTAAAGTTTCAAATATAAAAAATATAATAAAAGATTTTATGAGTGGAGAGCTTATAAAAGATGAAAACTATCACTATACTTCACTTTATCTTAACTATTTAAAAGGAGTAAAAAATATATGGAAATCTAAAGAGGAGATAAAGAGAGGACTTACAACTATAAAAAATATAATAGCTGAAATTCCAAGTGATAAACCTGTAAGTGTAGATAATATAATTAAAGCTATTTTATATAGAGATGAGTTTATAGAGATAATAGATGTAAAAGATGCCTATGATTATATCTATATAAATGAAGCTAACTACGAAAGAACAAAAATATTAAATTATGAAAAATATCAAATGTATGTGGTAATTCCTTTTATAAAATCGGTATTGTTTATTCTTGGAGTTTTAGGAGTATTTGAAATTTATTATGACTATCCTTCAATAAATAACTCTCTTTATTTAAAGAATGGATATTTAAGTAAATTTGATGGAATTAAATATATAAAATTTACAGAGTTAGGAAGATATTGTTTCGATAGAATAGAAGAGTATGACTTCAAAAATGCTAAAGAAGATGGAGAAGCTATATTAGATGAAGATAGATTGATAGTAACAATTTTAGGAGATGCTCCTGTAAAAACTATGTTTTTAGAGAGAGTTGCCCAAAAAATAGCTACAAATAAGTATAAGTTTACTAGAGAGAATTTCTTAAGAGGAATAAGTAGTTCTAAAGAGATTGAAGACAGGATAAATGAGTTTTATTCTAAAATAAATTCAGAACCAAGTGGTTTATGGAAAGATTTTTTTGAGGACTTAATAGAGAAGAGTAGTGCTATTAAAGCAGATAACCAATTTGTAGTTTTAAAACTAAAAAATGATAAAGAGCTCATAAAGACAATTACAAAAGATGAAAGATTTAAACCTCTTATGCTTAAGGGAGAGGATTTTCACCTACTTGTAAGAAGTGAGAATGTAACAGAGGTAGTTAGCTTATTTAAAGAACATGGTTACTATGTAAATTTTTAGAAAGTTAGATATTAGAGGAGCTGTTGTAAATTAATGGCTAAAGACCATTAATTTGCAACAGTAAAATGTTAAATTCTTCCTAAAAAATAATCTTCAATATAATTCCATCTTTCTATATTTGACATACTTTTAGAGAAAAATTCTTCAATTATTTTATCTGCATTTTTCCCAATTTTTTCAATATTAGATAATACAGAATTTGAATATTTTGGTATTTTAGATAAATATTCCAATTTACTAGGGTCGTTTATTCTAAAGAAGATTTTAGGAGTATTTCCTCCAGTTACTTCAAAGCTTCCAAGTTCTAAAGCTTGTAATAATGTAGCAACCTCTAAGAATTTTGAATCATTGGAAATATACTTATTGAGATAGTTTTGAATGAATATATTTTATTAGCTTTTTTCATCAGATTTTCTCTATAAAAAGTTATTAAAATTATTTTTAAATTTATTAACTTTTTGATAACGAAAAGTTATAATTTTGTTAAGAAGAATTTTATGATATAATATATCTAAAAGTAGAGAGGAGGTTTATATGTTAAAACAAAAAAAATTAGGACTTGGAGTTGAAGATTTTAAAGAGATAATTACTTCTGATTATTACTATATAGATAAGACTAAATTTGTAGAAGATATTCTTCTTGATGGAGCTAAGATAAAATTATTTTGTAGACCAAGAAGATTTGGAAAAACTCTTAATATGTCCACTCTTAAATACTTTTTTGATATAGAAAATAGAGAAGATAATAGAAAGTTATTCAATGGTTTGTACATAGAAAACTCTCCTATGATAAAAGAACAAGGAAAATATCCTGTAATATTTCTTACAATGAAAGGAATAGACTCTTCTAATTGGAATGGAGCTATAAAAAATGTAAGAGATAAAATCTTTAAATTATATAGTGAGTATGATGGAAAAATTAATTATATATTAACTGATAACGAAAATAAAGTATTCAATAAGTTTGCTGGTAAAGAAAGTGACGAAGAAGAACTAAAAACTTCTCTATCTTTTTTAACATCATTGTTATATAAATACTATAATCAAAAGGTTATTATCCTTATAGATGAATATGATTCTCCTATAATATCAGCCTATGAAAATGGATATTATAATGAAGCAGTTAATTTTTTCAAAGGCTTTTACGGAGATGTACTTAAAACTAATGAATATTTACATATGGGAGTTTTAACTGGTATAGTTAGAGTTGCTCAAGCAGGGATATTTTCTGACTTAAATAATATAGAAAACTATACTATCCTTAACAGGAAATATTCTCAATATTTTGGATTACTTGAAGCTGAAGTTGAAAAAGCTCTCCAAGATTATGATGTTAGTTACAAACTCGAGGAAGTAAAATCTTGGTATAATGGATATAAATTTGGAGATTCAGAGGTATATAATCCTTTAAGTATATTAAAATTTTTAAGTAATCAAGAGCTAGGAGCTTATTGGATAAATACTTCAGGAAATACTTTAATAAAAGAGTTACTTAAAAACTCTGATAAAATGGTATTTGATACATTAAATAATCTATTCTATGGAAAAGAAACTGTGGTATATATAAGTCAAAGTATAGCTTTAGGAAATAATTTGTCCCCTGATGATTTATGGGAATTGTTATTATTTTCAGGATATTTAACAGTAAAAGAAAAGATAGATATGAATACATACTTTGTAAGAATACCGAATAATGAGATAATGACATTCTTTAAAAATCTATTTGTTGATATTATCTTTAATGGATTGGGAACTATCAGTAGATTAAAAGTGGCACTTTTGAGTAAAAATTTAGATGAAGTAATAAGTTGTTTTGAAAATCTTGTGCTAAATGCAATGAGTACCTATGATACAGACAAGAGATATGAGAATCCATATCAAACTCTTTTAGCAGGATTTTTACATGGGCTAGAGGGAACTTACTTTTCACTTCCTAATTTTGAAAGTGGAGATGGAAGAGCAGATATAATTCTGAAACCAGTAGTTAAAAATAAACCAGCTTATATCTTAGAGTTAAAGAGATTGAAGGATAGAACAATAGAAAAAGAGTTAGAAGAAGCTTTAAATCAAATTAAGATAAATAGATATAATACTCTTTTGAAAAGAGAGGGAGTAACTGATATAACCAATATAGCCTTAGTTTTTGATGGGAAAAGAGTATATCATAAAATAGAAAAATAAAGAAAGAGGGATTACTCTCTCTTTCTTTATTATAGAGAGGAACATATATGAGAAAATATCATACTCTTCTTTATCGTTTATCTTGAATTAATATTTTTCTATTTTTACTCCTAAACTACTTAAATCTTCAAAAAAATTAGGATAGGATTTATTAATAGCTTCAGCTCCTTCAATAATAAGAGGTTTATCTAAAAGAGTAGCCATGATAGCTAAGCTCATCACAATCCTATGATCTTTATGTCCAAATACTTCAGAGCAAGAGCTATAATTTTCCTTTCCTGTAATATATATATTATTTTCATTAGAAGAGATATTAACTCCCAATTTTTTCAACTCAGTTTCCATAGCTTCAATTCTGTCACTCTCTTTAAGCCTTAATCTTTGGGCGTTATAGATTTTAAAATCTCCCTTACCAAAGGCACAAAGAACTGTTAGTATTGGTCCAAGATCAGGGCAGTTTTCAAGATTTATACAAGAAGCATTGGGAATACCAGAAGAAAATATATAACCATCTATGGTTTTTTCTACTTTTATTCCACACTTTTCAATAATATTTATTATCTCTTTATCCCCTTGTTTAGAATCTACTTTTAATCCTCTACATGTAATAGTGTTATTTAAACTTCCCAATACAGCAAAAAATCCTAGTTGAGAGTAATCTCCTTCAACTGTATATTCTGTTGGAAAATATTTTTGATTTCCCTTTATAGAGAGTGTGAGATCGTCAATAAATTCAACATTTACTCCAAAAGTTTTTAACATCTCAATAGTTAAATCTATATATGACTTAGATTCAAAGGGAGGAATTATCTCAATAGTAGAATCTCCATCTAAAAGAGGTAGAGAGAAAAGTAAACCACTTATAAATTGAGAACTTACATTTCCATTTAATCTATATTTTCCTGCTTTTAATCCCCCTTCTATCTCAATTTTCTCTTCATTATGAATATAGTGTAAACCTTGAGCTTTAAAAATATCTTCATATATATGTTGAGGTCTTTGTAGAAGTCTATTTTTACCTTTAAATTTAATTTTTTTATTTGTAAGAGAGAATATAGGGATAAAGAATCTCAAAGTAGAGCCAGATTCATTACAATCTATTGTAGAACTCTTTATATTTGTAAGATCGTTTATTCCTTCTATTTCTAAAGTACTTCCCTTTTCTAAAATTTTAGCTCCTAATTTTTTCATCCCTTCAATTGTTGCTAGAATATCATCAGAATAGGCTATATTTTTTATAATACTTTTTCCATGGGAAAGAGCAGCACAAATAATAGCTCTATGAGCCATACTCTTAGATGGAGGAATAGTAATTTCTCCAGAGCATTTAGATGGGTATATTTTAATTTTCATATAAAACTCCTTAAAAATTTAATTTATTATATTTTACAACTTTTTTTTATGAAATAATAGTGGTATAATTAGGAAAAAGGAGAGAATAAGGTGAATAAGCTAGAGAGAGCAAGATTAGAGATAAATAGAATAGATAAGGAGATGGCTAGACTCTTTCAAGAAAGAATGAAAGCTGTTGAAGGGGTAATTGAGTATAAATTAGAAAATAATATGGAAATTTTAGATTCTAATAGAGAAAAAGAGGTAATTGAAAAAAATCTACTTTTAATAGAGGAAAAAAAATATGAAAAATATTATTTAGATTTTATAAAAAATATGATGAGAATATCTAAGGAGTATCAAAAGGATATTTTAATCGAAAAAAAGGGGGATTAGTAATGGAAAAAAATAGGGTTATTCAAGAGTATGTACCAGGGAAACAGGTGACACTTGCACATGTGATAGCACATCCAGATAAGGATATCTGTAGAAAATTAGGACTTAATGTTGAGACTACACAAGCTATAGGAATTTTGACAATAACACCAGGAGAAGCAGCAATAATAGGTGCTGATGTAGCAACTAAAGCAGGACATATAGAGATAGGATTTCTAGATAGATTTAGTGGAACTCTAGTAATAAATGGAAATGTTTCAAGTGTAGAAACATCTATAAAAAGTGTATTAAACTTTTTAGAAAACACTTTAAAATTCTCTATTTGTGAATGTACGAGGTCATAAGTATGAAGGTAATTTTAATAGGAAAAACAGGAAGTGGAAAAACTACCTTAATTCAAAGATTACAAGGTAAGGAAGTAGATTATCAAAAAACTCAAATGGTATGTTATAGTAATCAATATATAGACACACCAGGAGAGTACTTAGAAAATAAAATGATGTTAAGAAATCTTTTAGTGAGTTCTCCAGAGGTAGAAACTGTTGTTTTAGTTCAAGGAGGAGATGAGAGTCAAAGTTTTTTTCCACCAAGTATCTCTACAATGTTTATGGGGAAAAAAGTACTTGGGGTAGTTACTAAAGTTGATAAAATAGATGATAAAAATTTAAAAATGTGTGAAGATTGGTTAAGACTAGCTGGAGCTGAAAAGATTTTTCATGTAGGCTTTACTACTGAAGATGAACTAGAAGAATTAAAAAAATTTTTATAGAAAAAAACTAAGGAGCAGTTGTAATTCAAGAATTTGCAACAGTTCCTTAGTTTTTTACTTAAGAAGAGATTTATTTTCTTAATAGACTTTCTATTTTAATAGGTAATCCAAATAGATTTATAAATCCTTCAGCATCTTTTTGGTTATAAACGCTATCTTCATCAAAGGTTGAAAAGTCTTGAGAGTATAATGAGTATTCTGAATCCATACCGTTTAAAATTATATTTCCTTTATATAGTTTTAAATTAACAATTCCTGTTATATACTCTTGTGTTTCTTCAACAAAAGCAGAAAGAGATTTTCTATATTTTGTAAACCATTGTCCATTATAGATAAGTTTAGCCATATCATGAGATAGTTTCATTTTAGCTTGAAGAGTATCTCTATCCAAACATAATCTTTCTAACTCTTCATGAGCAAAATAAAGTATTGTACCACCAGGTGTTTCATAAACCCCTCTTGATTTCATTCCCACAAGACGATTTTCTACAAGGTCTATAATACCTATTCCATGTTTAGCTCCTATCTCATTTAGTTTATTAATAAGAGTAACTCCATCTAATTTTTCTCCATTTAATTTAGTAGGAACTCCTTTTTCAAACTCTATTGATATATATTCAGGTGTTTCACTTGCTTTTTCTAAAGGTAGTACCCATTGAAGTACATCTTCATATTTTGGTGCATTACTTGGAGATTCTAGTTCTTGTCCTTCATGGCTAATATGAAATAGATTTTCATCTCTACTATATGTTACTCCCTCTTTAAATGGTAGGTTTATATTGTGAGCTTTTAAATACTCTATCTCTTGTTTACGAGATTTTATATCCCATATTCTCCAAGGAGCAATTATTTTCATATTTGGTGCTAAAGCTTTTACTCCTAACTCAAATCTAACTTGGTCATTTCCTTTTCCAGTTGCCCCATGAGCTATATAGTTAGCTCCTTCCTTTTGAGCTATTTCTACTAAAGCTTTTGCTATAACAGGTCTAGCTATAGAAGTTCCTAAAAGATATTCATTTTCATATTTAGCTCCTGATTTTAGCATAGGAAAGATAAAATCATTAACTAATTCATCTTTTTTATCTACTACATAAAATTTAGATGCTCCTATTGCTAGAGCTCTTTTTTCTACCTCTTCAAAATTATCCTTTTGTCCCACATCAACAGATACAGCAATCACTTCAACATTTTCATAATTTTCCTTTAACCATGGTACAATTACTGAAGTATCAAGACCTCCAGAATATGCTAATACTACCTTTTCTTTCATTTAAAATCCCTCTCCTCTTGTTTTATTATTTTTCTGAAAAATATTTTTTTATTAATTTATCATAAGTTCCATTTGCTTTTAATTCATCTAAAGCTTTATCAATATCTTCAACTAAAGCTTTATCATCTTTTCCAACAGCAATTGCATACTCCTCTTTAGCTACATCTGTATTTATTAAAGCTAATTCTGGATTTTGCTTAGCATAGTTTTTAGCTGGTTCAGAATCTAAAACTACAACTTCAACTTTTTGAGCTTTTAGAGCCATAATTGCTTCAGATGTAGCATTATATCTATGAACTTTAACTCCTTCAATTTCACTTACAGCAATATCCCCAGTATAACCTAATACAACTCCTACATCATGTCCTTTTAATTCATCAAAAGATTTAACACTTGGATTTTCTTTATTTACTAACATCATTTGGTTAGATTCATAATATGTTTGTGAGAAATTTACAAATTTCTTTCTCTCTTCAGTAGCAGTCATTCCAGCTATTATTACATCAAGTTTTTTAGCTTGAAGAGCAGGTAGTAATCCATCAAAAGATATATTTTTCCATTCAATCTCTTTCCCCATAGATTTTGCAATCTCTTCCATTAAGTCCACATCAAATCCTACAATTTCCCCATTTTGTAGATATTCAAATGGCTCGAACTCAGCATTTGTTCCAACATAGAGTTTATCAGCTCCAAAACTAACTCCTGAAACAGTAAGCATTGAAAGTAAAACAGCCTTTAAAAATAATTTTTTCATAAAATCTCCTCCTAAAATGTTTTAAAAAGTTTTATATAGTTAAAAAAAAACAGATTAACATCTTTTGAATGTCAATCTGTTGATAACAAAATAAATATTCATGCCCTATATCTCTAGAAATATCCCCCAATACTAGACATATAATATAGCATAATTTAAAAAAATACTCTAAGAAATATTATACACCTGTATTAAAAAATATTTCTTTTGGAAGAATCAGCAAAAACATTAACAGACTCATTACAAAAGAAAGTATATGTAGTTGTATTATATTTCCTGTTCCTTAGTAATGTTGTCATTAACATCTTTCTCTTCCTCCTTTACCTTGATTTGAAATAATCTTATCACAATCTTTTTTTATTGTCAATATTTTTTTATTTAATTTGACAATAGAATAAAATTTTTATAAAATATACCTAAAGTATTCATAGGAGGAAACAATGTACAAAAGAAAAGATGTTATTATTACAGGATTTGCACTTTTTGCTATGTTATTTGGTGCTGGTAACTTAATCTTTCCACCAATGGTTGGTTTTATAAATGGAGATGAGTGGGGTATGGCAGCCATAGGATTTATCCTTACAGGAGCAGGTTTTCCACTTTTAGCGATATTTACTTCAGCTTTTGCTGGAAAAGATTTAGATAGTTTTGCTATAAGAGTCTCACCTAAATTTGCTAAATTTTTTAATGTGGCTCTAATTCTTTCAATAGGACCTCTTTTAGCTCTACCTAGAACAGGTGCTACTGCTTTTGAAATGATTTTTGCTAAGGATAGCTTAAATTATAACATTTATAAAATTATTTTTATCGTTATTTTCTTTGGAGTTTCTCTTCTATTTTCTTTAAAATCAAGTAAAGTTGTAGATAGAGTAGGGGCTATTTTAACACCTATACTTTTAGTAGTTCTAGCTATTATAATATTTAAAGGAGTATTTTCTCCATTGGGAGAAGCTATTTCATTAGAAAAAGCTATGGGTCCTTTTAAATATGGATTTTTAAATGGTTATCAAACAATGGATACTCTAGCTGCTATTGTTTTTTCAGATATAATTTTAAAATCTATTAGAAAAGATAGAGAACTTTCTCAACAACAAGAGGTTTCATTTCTTATTCAAACAAGTCTTATAGCAATAGGTGGACTTGCTATTGTATATGGAGGACTTGGATTTATAGGAAGCAGTGTTACGAATATCCTTCCAGCTGGAATAGGAAGTGTTGAATTACTTACTTCAATAGTAAAACTTCTATTGGGAAATGCTGGAAAAATTGTTCTAGCTATATGTGTAACTGGAGCTTGTATAACTACAGCTATTGGTCTTACTGCCACAGTAGCTGATTATTTCAGCGAACTTACAAAGATATCATATGAAAAATTAGCTGTTATCACAACTGTTGTAAGTATTGTTTTTGCTATGTTTGGAGTGGATATTATAATAAAACTTGCTGTTCCTGTTTTAGTTTTTCTATATCCAATTGCTATTGCTTTAATATTTTTAAATATTTTTAAGAATAAGATAAAAAATGATAATATCTTTGTTGGAACTGTAATTGGAGCTGGATTAGTAAGTGCATATGAGTCATTACAAGCCATGGGATTACAAATAAATGTATTGGAAGGAGTATATTCATCACTACCACTAGAATCACTTGGTCTTGCTTGGGTTTTACCAGCAATTCTAGGGGGAGTAATGTTTAAGTTTATTCCTAAAAAATAGGTTAAAAACTTGAATCTTTTACCTTCATTCTACTTAAAATGAAAGAGAAGATAAGTATGAGTCCAAGATGTAGAGAAATAGGGATAATTGGACTGATTAAACTTAAATTAATTGAAGAGATAATTAAAAAAGGGCCTAAAAAAGCTGTCATAGAAAAACCTAAAGAATAATCTCCAAGTACAGGAGAAGAGAGGTCAGGATCACAGATTTTAAGGAGTAAAACTCCAGTAAAGAATACTCCAAAACTTGTTCCTGCCATAGAGATAGCTCTTTCAAAGGGATAATTATTTTTAAAGTACTTGTAACAGTAAAATTTAATAGCATACCAAGTTGTTAAAAATCCTAAAATAATCATAATTAGGATTGGAAAAAAATATGTGAAAATAGCTTTAAGAGGAAGAGAGGCAATAGCACTAACTATTGCAAATTCAGTAAAAAGTGCTGAAACTCTTCCTTTTATTTTTACATCAATACACCAATCTAATTCCATTTTTTTCATAATACTCCAAAGAATCATCATTAGAAGCATAGCAAAAATCCAAATAGATACTGAAGAGAGAATTGGGATCTTATATTTCTTTATAAAGTTTAAAATAATATATGAGATACCACAAACTGAGAAAACAATAGCTATATGAAAAGCTAAAGTATCTATTGAAGATGAAAGCATAGTCTCTCTTCCTAAAGATTGGTGTTTAGTTATATCTGTATAATATCCTCTCTTTAGTTGATAAGGAATAGAACTAGGATTTTTTAAGAGAACAGTTTCTCCATTTCGACAAGCTTTGTTTATTAAAAATATTCCCAAAATAATTCCACCAACTAATCCAAAAGTAGCAGTTGTAACAGCAACTCCTTGAGCAGTTGCCCAGTAATCTATATTCATCTCTTGTAAGGTCCTACCTATCATTCCTGCTGTTCCATGTCCACCAGCAAACCCAGAGTTTAATTCAGCTCCAAAAGTAGGATAAAGAGGTTTTTTCAGTATGTATTTGTAGAAAAAATTGATGAAATACCCTACTCCAAGTTGTAAAAAAGTAATTATAAAGAGAATAAATCCAGTTACTAGAACATCTCTGATCTCCCCTTTTTTATTTTTAAGTTTTAGCTCCATACCCAAAGGGATGCTGGCAATAACAGGGACTATTAATATTCCTGGGAGAAGAGAGATATCTTTAGTCCAAGAACTTGGTATAGATATTCCAAAGATTTTTCCTGCAACTTCAGAACTAATTAACAGTCCAATTCCTCCTCCTACAACAGAGGCAGGAATAAAAAGTTCCTGAAAAAATTTTATTTTACTTTTAATGATTACTCCCAAAATAAGCAGAAAACTTAGATAACAAAGTATGTAGAAAAAATGTTGCATATTGTTTCCTTTCTAGTTTTAATAAATAGAAAAGAAGAAAGTTTTACTTTAGATGTTTAGTATTTAACTAAGACACATTATAGCAAAATTTTCTTCTTTTTATACTTACTTCCTATTTACTAAAACTTTATTCTAAACATATATCTATTGAAGATTCATTAAAACTCCAGCTATAACAAATAGAGATCCAAAGAAGAATAGAATTCCTTGGAATTTTATTTGGAATTTAGCCCAAACAACCCAATCAAGTTTAGCTATACCTAAGATAGCGATTAATATTCCAGATGTAGGAACGATAAGGTTAGTAAATCCATCTCCAAGTTGGAAAGCTAAGACAGCTACTTGTCTAGGAACTCCAACTAAATCAGATAGAGGAGCCATTATAGGCATAGTAAGAGCTGCTTGTCCTGAACCTGATACAACGAAGAAGTTGAATATAGATTGGAAAATATACATAACCCAAGCACATACTGCAGAAGAGAATCCACTTAAACCATTAGCAACCCAGTTAAGAATAGTGTTAAGAACACTAGGTGTTCCAGCATCAGCACCACCAAGTACTAAGACTATACCTTTTGCCATTCCTATAACTAAAGCTGCTCCAATTAAATCTTCAGCTCCCTTTCTAAATGAAGAAGCAATATCATTTATACACATATTTTCAAGTTTGAATATAACACCAATAATACCAGCTACAACTCCCATTATAACAAATTGAGTAGCTATTTCAGGAAGATAGTATCCAAATTTAACAACACCATATATGATCCAAGCCATTCCCAAAGCAACTGTTAATAGAACTAATTTATGTCCTAGTTTAAATTCCATATCTTGATGATCAGCTAAGTTAAACTCTTTTCTATAGTATTCGTCACTTTTATAAGATATTGAAAGTTCAGGATTAGCTTTTATTTTTTTAGCATATCTCATAGTATAAGCTATACCAAGTGCAGTGAAGAAACACCACATAAATATTCTAAATCCAGCACCAGATAAAACTGGAATTCCAGCTACTCCTTGAGCGATAGCAACACTGAAAGGGTTCATCCAAGAAGTTGCAAATCCTATCTGAGTTGAAACGTATGTTATAAAGATTCCTGTAACAGCATCATAACCCATACCTACAACAATAGGAATTAGTACCATAGCCATAGGAATAGCCTCTTCTCCCATACCAAATACAGCTCCTCCTAAAGAGAAAAAGAAGAAAACTATAGGTAAAAGAAGGTATTCAGATCCCTTAGTTTTTCTGATTAAATTAAATAGTCCAGCTTCAACAGCTTTAGTTCTTAAAATTATACCAAAAGCTCCTCCAGTAATAAGTACAAAAGCTATAACTCCAACAGCTGTTCCCCACTTATCACCACTAACAATTCCCTCAAAAACATAGTTAGACACTCCAACTTCTCCACCAGGTTCAAAGAACTTAACTCCTTCAACTAATGGTTTTCCTTGTTCATTTACTTCGTAAGTAAAACTTCCAGCAACTGGAACTACCCTTGTTTTTTCTGCTCCTGTTTCAGTAATATAAGTAACTTTCTCCATTTGGAATTTACCAACAGGTACTGTATGTGTAAGTATTGCTGCAAAGATTACAACAAAGAAAATGATAACATACGTATCTGGCATGTTAAATTTTTTTTTCATATCTTCCTCCTACTTTTCAAATTTTGTAATACAATTATACTTTATAAGTTTAAATTTATCAATAAAATAAATTTTTAATTTTAGATTGAATTAAAAATTAAAATTAAAGTTTTATTCTTAGAAATTTCATATATATGGTATAATTAAAAGAAAAAGGAGGATAAAAATATGATAAAAAACTTTGTACACTTGCATCTTCATACTGAATATAGCCTCCTTGATGGAGTAGGGAAGATAGATGATTATATAGATAGAGCTAAAGAGTTGGGAATGCAGGCTATTGCCATAACTGACCACGGAAATTTATTTGGAGCTTTAGAGTTTTATAAAAAGGCGAGAAAAAAGGGAATAAAACCGATAATTGGGATAGAAGCTTATGTTTGTGAAAAGGGAATGGAAGAGAAAGAGGGAAGAAACTTTCATCTCATCCTTCTTGCAAAAAATAATGAGGGATATAGAAATCTTTTAAAAATAAGTTCAGAAAGTTTTATAAGAGGTTTTTATTATAGACCAAGAGTGGATAAGGAGTTTTTAAAAGAGCACAGTTCTGGTCTTATTGCTCTTTCAGCATGTATGCAAGGGGAGATAGCTAGAAGAATTTTAGATGGAGAAGTAGAAGAGAATATATTTAAAGCTGTAGATGAGTACATAGATATTTTTGGA
The DNA here is from genome assembly GCA_019410665.1 of Fusobacterium sp. GTDB lineage: Bacteria > Fusobacteriota > Fusobacteriia > Fusobacteriales > Fusobacteriaceae > Fusobacterium_A. The sequence goes on along the minus strand of DXSD01000019.1, from coordinate 7,978 downwards.
AAAGAGAATTTTTATATAGAGGTACAAGCTAATGGAATAAGAGAGCAGCTTACTCTTAATGAGAAGTTATATGAGTTAGCAAAATTAAAATCCTTAGAATTAGTAGCTACAAATGACACTCACTATGTTAATGAGGGGGAGCACACTCTTCAAGATATTCTTATTTGTGTGCAAACAGGGGCGAAGCTTTCAGATGAAAATAGAATGAAAATAGAAACTGAAGAGCTATTTTTAAAAAGTAGAGAGCAGATTCTAGAACAACTTGGAGAGAAATATAGAGAGGCTTTAGATAATACTTTAGTAATAGCAGAAAGATGTAATGTAGATATAGAATTTGGTCAATTTAAATTTCCAGATTATAAACTGCCAACTTGTGTTAAAACAGTGGAAGCACTATTGAGAAAGCTTGTATATATTGGTTTAGCTAAAAGGTATCCTTATGGATTAACTAAGAGTATAGTAGAAAGAGTGGAGTATGAATTAGGGATAATTGAAAAAATGGGATATGCTGGGTATTTCGTTGTTGTATGGGATTTTATAGATTTTGCTAGAAGAAATAGTATTCCTATAGGACCAGGAAGAGGATCTGCAGCTGGATCTTTAATAGCTTATGCATTGGGAATAACTCAACTAGATCCTTTGAAATATAATCTAATTTTTGAGAGATTTTTAAATCCTGAAAGAATATCTATGCCAGATATAGATATTGATATTTGTCAAGAGCGACGTCAAGAGGTAATAGATTATGTAATAGAAAAATATGGTGCTGATAAAGTGGCACAAATTATAACCTTTGGAACAATGAAGGCTAGAGCAGCAATACGTGATGTAGGAAGGGTTTTAAATACCCCTTTGTCAAAAATTGATAACATTGCAAAGCTTGTTCCCTTTAATGCAACTATTAAACAAACTTTAGAGGGAGTAGAAGAGTTTAGGAAAATGTATTTAGAAGATAGAGAGCTGCAAAGGGTAATAGATATATCTTCAAGAATAGAGAATAAAGTGAGACATGCTTCTGTACATGCTGCAGGAATTGTTATAACTAAAGATCCTTTAACTGAAACAGTACCACTTTATTGTGATACAAAAAATAAAGTAGTCTCAACTCAATATCAAATGAAGGAGTTAGAGGAGCTTGGACTTTTGAAAATGGACTTTTTAGGTCTTAGAAATCTTACTAATCTTCAAAGAACAATTGATTATATAAAAGATGATCTAGGAGAAGAGATAAGATTAGAAGATATTCCTCTCAACTCTAAAAAGGTTTATGAGTTACTATCTCGTGGGGATACATCTGGAGTTTTCCAAATGGAATCAGTGGGAATTAGAAAGATTTTGGTAAAATTAAAACCAGATAAATTTGAAGATATAATAGCATTACTAGCTTTATATAGACCTGGACCTTTAGGTTCTGGAATGGTTGATGATTTTATTAATGGAAAGAATGGATTAACTGAAATAAAATATCCTCACCCTTCTTTAGAAGAGTGTTTAAGAGAAACTTATGGGGTTATTCTTTATCAAGAGCAGGTAATGAAGATAGCTAATATTATGGCTGGATACTCATTAGGAGAAGCTGATCTTTTAAGAAGAGCCATGGGAAAGAAAAATATTCAAATAATGGAGGAGAATAGGGAGAAATTTATAAGTCGTTCAATAAATAATGGTTATAGTGAGGAAAAAGCTTTGGAGATGTTTGAGTTGATAGATAAATTTGCTGGATATGGATTTAATAAATCACACTCAGCAGCCTATGCTCTTATAGCATATTGGACAGCTTATTTTAAAGCTCATTATATGAAACACTACTATGCTGCTCTTATGACTTCAGAGATGGCACATATAGAAGATATTGCTTACTATGTAGAAGATGCTAAGTTGCACAATTTAAAATTGCATCTTCCTGATATAAACAGAGCAAGTTCTAAGTTTAGAGTGGATAAAGATGGAATAATTTTTGCCTTATCAGCTATAAAAAATGTAGGTGAGGGAATATCCCAGAAAATATTGGAAGAGTATAGAGAAAATGGAGAATATAAAAATTTAGAAGATTTTGTTTTAAGAACTAAACAATATGGACTTAATAAAAAAGCTTTAGAATCTCTTATTTTAGCTGGAGCTCTAGATAGTTTACCTGGGAATCGTAAAGAGAAATTTGAATCTATAGATAAAATTATAGATTATTCTAATAGAAAATTAAAAGAAGATGATATTCAACAGATGAATCTTTTTGGAGAAGCTAAGTCAACTTTAGGAGCTTTTAACCTTCCACAATTACCAGAGTACTCTTTAGATGAACTTTTATCTAAAGAGAAGGAGTATTTAGGTTTTTATTTTAGTGCTCACCCTTTAGATAACTATAGAAGGATCTCTAAAGTCTTTAGATTAACTCCTATTACAGAGTTGAAAGAAGATAAAGGAATACAAGTATTCAAAACATGTGGAATTCTAAGAGATATTAAGAAAATTGTTACAAAAAATTCTGGACAGATAATGGGAGTTTTTGAGTTAGAAGATTATTATGATAAAATATCCTGTGTTATTTTTCCTAAAGATTATGAAAGAGCTGCTCATATCCTTATAGAGGGAAAACCAGTTTATATAGAGGGAAATATACAAATTGATTATTTCAAGGGAGCAGAAAATAAAAAACTCATTATTAGAAAAATAAGATTTTTAGATGATATTGTAAGAGAAAGAAATTTAAAATTGTATATTTTAATGGTAGAAGAGGATAGGGAAAAATTTAGTAGATTAAAAGAGATATTGAATAGTTCATCAGGAGATACACAGGTTTATTTTGCCATTAGAAATGGAAATCATAAAGAGGTTAAGAAAAGTAAGTATTTGGTCACTCCAGATAGAGGGTTTTTAGATGAACTTGCCAATTTAATGGGAGAAGATAGAATAACAATACGGTAACACTTGTAATTTTTATTGAAATAAACTTAAGTTAGTGGTAGAATATATAAAAAATAAGGAGGAGTTTATGAAAGGGGATATAAATACAATAGAAGAGTTAATGAAAATTCTTCAAGAAAAGAAACTTACTGAAATATCATTAGAAACTTCAGATATAAAGATTAATATAAAAGGTTCTTTAGTTCCAGAAGAAAAAGTTAACGTGCCTAAAAAAGTTGAGAATAAAAAGGCCGAAGTTAAAAAGGCTAAGGATAATTCTAAAGATGTAATTTCAGAGCACATTGGAAGATATAACTATATTAGAAAAGATGGAACTCCAAGATTTGTTGTTGGACAGGAGATCAAAGAGGGACAAGAGTTAGGAGAGGTAGTAGCAGTTGGAGTAGCTTTACCTGTAATATCAAAATTTTCAGGAGTAATAGAAGAGATATATGTTGAAAATGGTGATCCAGTAGATTATGGAAGACCATTAATTAAAGTAAAAATTTCATAATCAAATATCTTGGATTATCAGGAGGAAAAGAATGTTTAAAAAAATACTTATTGCCAATAGAGGAGAGATTGCTGTAAGAATAATAAGAGCAGCAAAAGAGTTAGGAATAAAAACAGTTGCTGTTTATTCAATAGTAGATAAAGAGAGTTTACATGTAAGACTTGCAGATGAAGCTATATGTATAGGTGGAGTTTCAAGTACTGAGTCTTATTTAAAAGTTCCAAATATAATCGCTGCAGCAGAAATTACAGGAGCAGATGCTATACACCCAGGATATGGATTTTTATCTGAAAATGCTAAATTTGCCTCTATATGTGAAGAGCACAATATTACTTTTATAGGACCAAGACCAGAGTGTATAACTAAAATGGGAGATAAGGCTACTGCTAGAGCTACAGCTATAGCAAATAATGTACCTCTAACTAATGGAACAGGAATTGTAAGAAGCATAGAAGAAGCTAAAAAAGAGGTAAATGAAAGAATAACTTATCCAGTTATGATTAAAGCCACAGCTGGTGGTGGAGGAAAGGGTATGAGAATTGCTAGAAACGATGAGGAGTTAGAAACTAACATCGTAGCAGCTCAAACAGAAGCTGGAGCAGCTTTTGGAAACCCTGATGTATATATAGAGAAATTTGTAGAAAATCCAAGACATATAGAGATACAAATTTTAGGAGATAAGCATGGAAATGTTATTTATCTTGGAGAGAGAGATTGTTCTATTCAAAGAAGACATCAAAAACTAATAGAGGAAGCTCCATCTTTTTCACTTCCTTATCCAGTAAGAAAAGCAATGGGAGAGGCAGCAGTAACTTTAGCCAAGGCTATTAACTATGATTCAGCTGGAACTTTGGAGTTTTTAGTTGATAAAGACAATAAGTTTTACTTTATGGAAATGAATACAAGAGTTCAAGTTGAGCATACTGTTACTGAGATGGTTACAGGTCTTGACATTATAAAATTACAAATTCAAATAGCTTATGGAGCTAAGTTGAATATTAATCAAGAGGATATTCAACTATTTGGACATGCTATTGAGTGTAGAATAAATGCAGAAGATCCAGAAAATAATTTCTTACCTTCACCAGGAGTATTAGAGAAATATATTGTTCCAGGAGGAAATGGAATAAGAGTTGACTCACACTCTTACCAAGGGTATGAGATAAGTCCATATTATGATTCAATGATAGGAAAACTTATAGCTTTTGGAATAAATAGAGAGGAAGCTATTGCTAAGATGAAGAGAGCATTACAAGAGTATATAATAGAGGGAATAGATACTACTATACCTTTCCACTTAGAAGTATTAAATAATGAACTTTATTTAGCTGGAAAAACTTCAACAAACTTTATAGAAGAAAATTTTTCAAAAAAATAATTTTATAAGTAGTAGTTTTTTTTGAAAAAATTAGGTATAATATATAGTAGAAGATTACACGGAGGTGTTACAGATGAGCGAATTAGGAAATATTAGAATATCTGATGATGTGGTGAAAACAATAGCAGCTAAAGCGGCTTCTGATGTAGAGGGAGTATATAAATTAGCTGGAGGAGTAGCTGACGAAGTTAGTAAAATCTTAGGAAAGAAAAGACCTACAAATGGTGTAAAAGTAGAGGTAGGAGAAAAAGAGTGCAGCATCGAAATATTTATCGTTGTTGAGTATGGATATCTTATCTCAGAAGTTGCTCATGATGTACAAAAAGCAGTTTTACAGGCTGTATCAGAACTTAGTGGGCTAAAAGTAGTAGAAGTAAATGTTTATGTTCAAGATGTAAAAATTAGAACTGAAGAAGTTTCTGAAGAGGAAGAAGAAGATTTAGAAGCGTAACTCCATAGAGGTGTTTAAAAAGCACCTCTAATCTTTTATTATAGGTGGTATTTATGATTAAAAAAATTATATTCTTTTTTGCATGGTTAGGAATATTTTTACTTTCGATAACAGGGATAGTATATGTAGCTGTGCCAAAATATTTAGTACAATTTAATACTTATATTGGAACTTTAAGTTATGATATAGTTGTTCTTGCAATATCAATTATCTATTTCATAATATCAATATTAAAATTTTTCTCTCTATTTGAAAGAACAAAAGATTATGAGATAAAAACAGAAGATGGAATTGTATATATTTCTTCAGCTTCTGTAACAAGTTTTATTAGAGAGCTTTTATCTAAAGATAAAGAGATTTCTAATATAAGGGTAGAAACTTCTAAAAAAGGAAGAAAATTCAATATAAGAGTAAGATTAGATATGCTTTCAAATGGAAATATATCTGGTAAGTCATCATCAATACAAAATGAAATAAAAAGTAAATTAGCTGATAGGATGGGACTAGAAGTAGGAGCTATAGAAGTAAAAATATCTAAATTAGCTGTGAAAGATACTGATAGTCAAGTAGAAGAATAGAGGTGAGATATATGTTGGATGAAATTATAATAAACCTTATTCAAAATAGAAAGAGATACCTCTATGCCTTTGTAGGATTTATAGTGTCACTTTTATTAGTAACAGTTGGAATATTTGAGACTATATTTGTATTATTAGTTACATTTATAGGATATTGCTTGGGAAGTCCTGTTTTTGTAAAAAAGGCAAAAAAAATTAAAAATATATTATCTGAAAAATTAAATGAAGAATAGGAAAGGAAAATAATGAGTAGAAGAGTAGCAAGAGAAGAACTATTTAAATTAGTTTTTGAAAGTGAATTAAAAGAGGAAAGTACAAAAGAGGTACTAGAAAATTATCTTACTAGAGATGAAGTTTTAACTAATGAAAATGAGTTAGCTTTTATAAAAAAGTATATGAATGGAATAGCAGAAAATAACGATAAGATAATGGAGACTATTAATAATAGTATTACAGGATGGAGTTTTGAAAGAATTGGAAATGTAGAAAAAGCTCTACTTAGATGTTCTGTGTACGAGTTACTTTGTGAGACAACTCCACATGAGATAGTTGTAAACGAAGTAGTAGAATTAGCTAAACTATATGGAGATGAGAAAACATCTGAGTTTGTTAATGGAGTATTAGCTAAGATAATAAATAAATAGTTTTAATTGTTTTAGCAAAGTTAAGTAATAAAAGGGAGAAAATTTTACTGAAATTAGTATTAAAAAATACTGATAATTAAGGGTAAAACTTTCTCCTTTTGAATTATTCATAGTATTATTAAGGTGAAGGAGGAAAGGTTAATGATAAGTTTTAAAAACGATTATAGCGAAGGAGCATTACCATTTATAATGGAGGCTCTACTAAAAACAAACTTAGAGCAAACTGTTGGATATGGAGAGGATGAGTATACAGAAAAGGGAATAGAGGCTATAAAGAAAGCTATTGATTTTGAAGATTGTTATGTTCGTTTATTAGTTGGAGGAACACAAACTAATTTACTTACAATTTCACATGTATTAAGACCTTATGAAGCTGTAATAGCAGCAGATACTGGACATATTAGTACCCATGAAGCAGGAGCAATAGAGGCTACAGGGCATAAAATAATAGAGTTAGCAACTAATGGAGATGGGAAAATAAATGTAGATATGATAAAGAAATCTTATGAGGTACATAAAGATGATTTCCATATGGTAAAACCTAAAATGGTGTATATATCTAATCCTACTGAGTTAGGAACTCTTTATACTAAAGATGAGCTAGTGGCTATATCAAACTATTGTAAAGAGGTAGGTATGTATCTATACTTAGATGGAGCAAGAATGGCTTCTGCACTAGCTTCAGAAAAAAATGATATAGCTTTAAGTGATTATCCAAAATATTGTGATGCTTTCTATATAGGTGGAACTAAGTGTGGACTTTTATTTGGAGAAGCTTTAGTTATAACTAATGAAGAGTTAGCAAGAGGATTTTTCTGTAGCACAAAACAAAAGGGAGCCACATTAGCAAAAGGAAGACTTCTAGGGATACAATTTTATGAGTTATTCCAAGGAGATAGATACTATCAGGGAGGAAAACATGCTAATGAGATGGCTAGTATGTTAAAACAGGGAGTTTTAGAAGCTGGATATAAATTAAAAGCTGACTCATATACAAACCAGCAGTTTTTTATATTCCCAAACGAAAAAATAGAAAAACTTGGAAAGAAATATAGATATGAGTTTTGGGAAAAAATAGATGAGAATAATTCAGCTATTAGATTTGTTACTTCATGGGCAACTAAAGAGGAAGATGTAAAAACTTTTATTGAGGATTTAAAAACTTTATAAAAAAATATTGACTTTTTTAGTAATAAATAGTATTATAGGTATAGGGGGGTACCCCTATATCTATTTTAAAAAATGGAGGCTTAGAGCTGTTAGAAAAAATATATAATTTCATATAAAATTATATAAATGATTTATAGATTATAGTGTAATGATATTGAGGTAATAAAAGGAGTTAGTAGAAGATGATACTTGCGAAGAAAGTTAGAATTTATCCAACTCAAGAGCAGGAGCAAAAATTATGGCAATCTGTTGGAACTGCGAGATTTATCTATAACTATACCCTTGCGAAACAGGAAGAAAACTATAAAAATGGTGGTAAATTTATTAGCGATGGAGTCATCA
>DXSD01000018.1 GCA_019410665.1 Fusobacterium sp. | reverse complement strand
AAAAGAGAAAATTTTTAATTTGCGATACTTAAAGCTAAATTTATGATAAATATAGATTTTTTTCGCGACTTTCTCAAGTTATTTTTTCTAAATTAGATAGTTGGTAAATTAAAAGGAGAAAATTTTACTGTAATGAGCATTGCGTAAGCACTAGCGATTGGAAGTAAAAGTTTTCTCCTTTTCTGTTTAGTAAGTTACATAGTTAAAATTATATGAATAATTACTTTAAATATTAAAAGCAAAATTTCCATCTCTCATTATAATAGTTTCCTTTCCTTCACTATCTACTCCAATTATCTCCATATCCCCAGTTCCTATCATAAAATCCTCATGAACCATAGAGTTATTCATTCCTCTTTCCTTTAGCTCCTCTTCACTAAGCTCTTCACTTCCCTCTAAGCATACAGGATAAGCTCCTCCCAATGCCAAATGACAAGAAGCATTTTCATCATATAAATTATTATAAAACACTCTTCCTGATTGAGAGATAGGAGATCTATCTTCTACTAAGGCTACCTCTCCTAAGTATTTAGAATTTTCATCCATCTCCAATAATTTTCCTAGACTCTCTTCTCCAATCTCCGCTGAATACTCTACAACTTTTCCATCTATAAATTTTAAGATAAAATTATTAATAACATTTCCTCCATAGATAAAAGGCTTACTACTTACTACAGTTCCATTAACTTTTTCTCTATGCGGCATTGTAAAAATCTCTTCAGTAGGTATATTAGCTACAAAATCTATTCCTGATTTTGATTTTTCTCCACCACTTATCCACTTATGTCCCTTTGGAAGTCCTATCTCCAAATTAGTTCCTAAAGAGTTTTTATATATAAGCTTTGTAAATTTCTTACTATTTAAATACTCTGTTCTCTTTTTTAAATTAGTTAAATGTTCCTCCCATTGAAATATAGGATTCTCCTTATCTGCTCTAACTATTTTTAATATCAATTTCCACATCTCATTCATAGCTTTTTCCTCATCTAATTCAGGAAAAACTTTAATAGCCCAAGCTTTTACAGGTACAGATATAACTGACCATGGATTACTATTCCCCATTAAATTTTCATAGTACTCTTTTAAGGCAACACTTTTTGCTCTTTGGTACCTTGCTACTCTACTTTTATCCACATCTTTTAATATATCTGGATCACAAGCATATATACTTAAAAAAGCTGCTCCCTTTTTTCTATAATACTCTATAGATTCCTTTTGCCACTCTAGAAAGATATCAAATATCTCCTCTTCTCCATAAAGATATCTATATTTCCCACTCACTTCATCACTCCAATGAACAACTACCTCACTAGCTCCAACTTCATAAGCTTTTTTTACCACTTCTCTAGTAAATTCTAAAGTTTCCACTGGAGAATTAATAACTAATATCTGCCCCTTTTGTATATTTATTCCTTTTTTTATAATTAGCTCTATATAGTTTTTTATTTGTAACTCCATTATTTTCACCTACTCTACTCTAAATTTACCTTTTGATATAAAATTATTTACATATTTAGCTACACCCATTTTTTTAGGTAACTCTTTATGGATAAGAGGAATTTTCAATACTTCTTTAGCTTTAGTATAAAGACACTCTTTATAGTTTACTACTCCATCACTATACTCTCCAAGCCATCTTGAAAATACCCCATAAGGTTCAGTTCCAATTATTACTCCAACCTCTATATTTTCATCTAATTCAAAGGTACTTTTCTTATCTAACATAGCCAATGGCTTAAATATTTTATCTAATATAGGAAAAACTCTTTTTAATCTTCTATGAATAACAGAATCCTTAAGTGGAGCTCCAATCAGTATAATTTTATCAACGATACCCTTTACACTCTCATCTCTCAAAGTGCTCTCTATAAGTTTACCCCCTAAATCATAACCAATTAAAACAATCTCCTCTTTTTCACTAAGCCCACTATATTTCAAATCCAATAAAAAATCCCTTAACATCTCTTGGGAAAACTTTATATTTGGAAAAGTTAGGGGGAAGTTTAGATTTTCCACTCTATACCCTAATCTCTCAAGATTTTCTTGAAGAGGTATCATATCTCTATAACTTTGATGAAATCCATGAATTAGTATAACTCTAAAATTCATCCTATCTCCTCTCTTTCTCATTTTCTTTTTTAGATTATACCATATCTGTTAAAAAAATTTAAGTGAATAGATTTATAGATAAAAATATGCTAGAATATGGATAAATAAAATCAACAATTATTTTAGGAGGATGTTATGAAGCTAATAAGAAAACTTCTATTTTTCATACTATTTATAGCTTTTTCTCTTACACTATTTGCAGAAAAGTTAATCAATAGTGATAATCTAATATCTGGAAAATTATCTAATGGGATACATTATTATATTTTTAAAAATAAAAAACCTGAAGATAAAGCAATTTTAAATCTTGTAGTTAAAACAGGATCTCTTATGGAGGAAGATGATGAACAGGGAATAGCTCATTTTATGGAGCACATGGCTTTTAATGGAACTACAAAATTTGAAAAAAATGAGATGATTAAATATCTTCAATCTATTGGACTTAGCTTTGGTGGGGATTTAAATGCCTATACCTCTTTTGATAGAACTGTATATAAACTTTTAGTTCCTACAACTTCTAAAGAGTTAGAAGAGGGAGTAGAAGTCTTAAGAGAGTGGGCTAGTGAAGCTACTCTAGCTCCTGAAGAGGTAGAAAGTGAAAAGAAAGTTGTAATTGAAGAGTGGAGATTGAGACAAGGTCTTGCTCAAAGATTGGGAGATGTTCAGAAAAAAGCACTTTTTGAAGGGTCAAGATACTATGATAGATTTCCTATTGGACTTCCTGAAATAATAAAGGGAGCTACTCCAGAATTAGTTAGAGGCTTCTATGAAAAATGGTATCAACCTGAAAATATATCAGTAGTTGCTGTTGGAGATTTTGACACTAACGAGATAGAGGGATACATACATAAATACTTTAATTATGAGGGAAGTAAAAAAGGGGAAACTCCTAGAGAGTATAAGTTAAAAAAATTAAAAGATAAGTATGTAACTTTCTCTGATAATGAGATTAGATACAATACCTTTACAATTACTAAGATTTTAGATAGATCTATTATAAAAGATAGAGATTCTATGAAAAAGTATGCTATCGATCAATTACTTTTCAATATTTTAAATACAAGACTTGTTAATCTACAAAAAAATGGAAATACACCTTTTTTACAATCTCTTGTATATAAATATGATATTAGTAATTCAAAGGATATATACACTTCTGCTACTATCATAAAAAATGATAGATTAGAAGAGGGAATAACTTTATTTAATCAATTTTTTAAATCTAGCAGTGAGATGGGAATAAGTGATTATGAACTTGAACTAGAAAAGAAAAATTTAATTAATAATTATAAAAATCTTTTAGCTAATAAAGAGAGTATCACTCATGATACCTATGCAGATTCTCTAGTTGAACACATTATGGCTGGTGAATCTTTTATGGAAATTGAAGAGGAGTTTAAAGTATATTCAGAAGTTTTAGACTCTATATCTACCAAAGATTTAAATAATAGAATGAAAAAAATATATAAAGAGGACTCTCTATATTTCTTAACAACAAGCAGTGAACAGGGAAAAATCAGTGATACTCAATTAAGAGAGATAGTAAAAGCAAGTAAAAAATCTAAAGAGAATTTCGATTTCTCTATTAAACCTGTAGATTTACCACCATTAAATCTTCCTCAAGGAGAGATTTTAAAAAATGAGAATGGAGAATATACTCTTTCCAATGGAATAAAGGTTTATACTAAAAAAACTGACTTTGATAAAGATAAGATTTTTATTAAGTTCTTTAAAAAAGAGGGAAGTTCTAATGATGATTACTCCTCTTTTATCAACTCCCTTGTAGCTACCTCTGTGATTGAAGAGTCTGGAGTAGGAACTTTATCTGCAACTGATATTGAAACTTTTATGAAAGGGAAAAACTTTACTATCTCATCATATATTGATGATTATGAGCAAGGTTTTCTTCTTACAACAGATAAGAAAAATCTTCTAACAGCCCTTGAATATATGAATTATTTAATCTATCAACCTAAAGTTGATCCTATTATCTTCAACAACATAATTGAAGAGTTAAAAGAAACTATAATTACAAGAAAAAACTCTCCTAGAGCTTTATATAGTGATGAAATTAGCAGAATTTATAGTGATAACAATCCTAGAAGAACTCCTTTAAAATTAGAAGATTTAAAGCTTTTATCTCAAGAGAGTATTTTAAAGGAATACACTAATAAATTTGATAATTTCTCAAAGTTTAATTTAATAGTTGTGGGATCTTTTGAAGAAGGTAAGCTAGAAGAGTACTTAAAAAAATATTTTGCTTCTCTTCCTAGCAGTGAGGATAACTCTTTGGCAAAATCTTTAAATCTCAATATACCAAAGGGAATAGTAGAGAAAAATGTAGTAAAGGGAGTGGATAAAAAAGCTAGTGTTACCCTAATTTTCCCTTACAACTCTAAATATGGCTATAAAGAAAAAACTCTTTACAATGGATTCTCTCAAATTTTAGATATTGCTCTCATTGAAAATATCAGAGAAAAACTTGGAGGTGTCTACTCTATATCCTCAAATGTAACTCTATCTCCAAATAATTATGGAGAGAATAAATTAACCATCTCTTATAGCTGTGATATAGCTAGAATAGAGGAGATAAAAAAAGGTGTCTTCTCTACTTTAGAAGAACTTCTTTATAATGATATTGAAGATAAAAAAATTAATAGTGTTGTAAAAAATTATGAATTATCGTATAATACAAGTGTAAAAGAGAATAGTTTTTGGGTTAACTATCTATATCAAAAAATAACTATTCCAAATTATGATATAGCTACTCCAAAGGAGTTTAAAGAACTTATGACTAAGGAAAATATTTGGAAGGTTAATAGAGCTGGGATTAATCTAAAAAACTACATTGACGTTACTTTAATACCAGAAAAAACAGAGTAAGGAGGAATTTATGCCACATTTAAAAATTAGAGGAATGGCTAAACAACCAATTATTGAAAATAGTAAGGAACTTATAGATGGACTTACTGAAATAGTAAAATGCGATAGAACTTGGTTTACTATCGAACATATTGATACTGAATATATTTTTGATGGGAAAATAGTTGAAGGTTACACTTTTGTTGAACTTTTTTGGTTTGAGAGAACTCCAGAAGTGAAAAAACAAGTTGCTGACTTTATAACTAAATTTATTAAAAAAATCAATGGTAATAAGGATTGCTGTGTTATCTTTTTCCCTCTTCAAGGAGAAAACTACTGTGATAATGGAGAGTTCTTTTAATAATTAGTAAAAAAGGAGCTATTGCAATTTAAGAATTTGCAATGGCCCCTTTTACTATACTCTATCTAGTAATTAACTTCTTCTAAAAATTAAAATTGCTTAATTATCTTTTGACTAACTACATCCACTATCCCCATATCACTAAGTTTTACCTCTGGAATAACAATTAATGATAAAGTACTAGATCTAGTAATAGGGCTAGTTGTTTCTATTCCATATTCTCTTAATATTTTATTCATCTCTACTATATCATTTCCTAAATGTAATGCATCTTTTTTAGATAACATTCCAGCTATTGGGAAAGGCATCTCTTTTACAATTTTTTCATTTTCTATAAGAACTATTCCACCACCTAGTTCTTTTACTCTTTCCATAGCTTTTAAAGCATCTTTAGGATCTTTATAAATAATTGTCAAATTATGTGAGTCATGGGAATATGTAGTTGCTATTGCTCCTCTATTCATATAGAAATTCTCTACTACTGCTATGGATTTTGTTCCTTTTCCATATCTATTTATTGAGATTGCAAAATTTAACTCTCTTCCTTCTAAAGTTACATAGCCATCTTTTACATCTACAACAAATTTTTTCTTTCTAGTTACACTTGTAAGTTTACTGATATACTCCATTCCAACTATTTCTAACTTTCCATTTTCTATTGGAGCCTTTATTTTAAAATCCTCTAAAGTTAGATCATCTACTACAATTGTATTTTTGCTCTCTACCTCTATGATAGGTTTTTCTATATTAACTACCATTTTATCATTTTGAGCAACAAGTTTTCCTTGGAAAAATACCATCTCTACATTTATATCCCTTAGATTATCAATTACCAACATATCAGCAAAATAACTCGGTGCAATTGCTCCACATTTATCTAATCTATATACTTGAGCTGTATTTAATGTTACTGCTCTAATAGCTTCAATTGGATCAAGTCCAGCTTCTATTGCCACTCTTACACAGTTATTTATATGCCCTTTTTCTAGAATATCCTTCGGTTCCCTATCATCAGTACACAATGTAAAATTTCTAGGTGACTTAAAGTTTTTTATATTTTCTACAATTCCACTTATATTTTTAGAGATTGAACTCTCTCTTGCATCTACTGTCATTCCTTTTCTTATTTTATCAATGGCATGTACTCCATTTCTTGTTTCATGGCAAGTATATGGTCCGCCACATAGATAAGCTGACAATTCACTTCCCTGTATCTCTGGAGCATGTCCTTGTAAAAACATATTTTTTTGGTAAGCTACATCTATTATATCTTCCATTCTCTTATCATTATGGATAACTCCAATGTAATCCATAACCTCTCCTAAGCCTAAGACTCTCTCTTTGTCTAGTAACTTATCTACTAACTCAAAATCAAATTCAGCACCTGCATTTTCTAAATTCATAACTGAAGGAATACAAGATGGAACTAAAAAATATTGATTCATTGGTAGATTTTCTGAAGCTTTTAACATATACTCCAATCCCTCTTCTCCCATAGCATTACAAATTTCATGTGGATCAGCAATTATTGTAGTAGTCCCCTTAGGAATTATCGCTTCAGCAAAGTGATATGGAGTAAGATGGCTACTTTCAATATGTAAATGTGAATCTATAAAACCTGGAACTAAATATTTCCCTTGTATGTCTATAATTTTTTCTGCTTTTTTATTAGAATCCTTATCTATTTCAACTACATCTGCAATATATTTATCATAGATATATACATTTGCTAAATATATCTCTCCAGAAAAAACATTTACTAAATTGGCATTTTCTATTTTTAATGTAGCACTTTCATATCCCATAGCTACTCTTATTAGTTTTCTTCTCTCCTCTTTCCTCATATACCCTCCTATCTCTTTCTTTCAAAGGTTAATTTTCCATCTTGTGAATAGGTTCTAAATTCCACCTCTCGTCCATTACTATACACATATTCTTCTGATACTTTTCCATTAGTGTAGTAATATCTCTGTACTCCATCTCTCTTCCCATTTCTATAATTCTCTTCTGATACAAGTTGTCCACCTACATACTGTAACCATTGACCATCTTTCTCATTATTTCTATAAAATCCCTTTTCTGAGATTCTATTCTTAGTATCATATACAATAAAACTACCATCAACTAATCCATCTTTATACTCAGTCTCTTTTTTATAGTATGCTTTATAGGTAAAATCAGTTGGAATATAATGAACACTTTTCCCTTCTAAATTTCCATTTTCATTATAGTTATATACTCCAGTATTTTTCCCTGTTTCATTATAATCTTTCCACTCTCCATAACGTAATCCTTTAGCATACTGTCCTATCGTTTTAATTTTTCCATCTCTATGATAGCTTTTATACTCTCCATCTAAAATGTTTTGTTTATAATTTTCTTCCTCATGTAATTTTCCATCTATTGAATAGAAAGTCTCTGTTTTCCCTTCCTTTTGTCCCTTTACATAATTTATCTTTCTTATTAATACACCTTTATTGTCATAGATACTAACAATTCCTTCTAAATATCCCTCTCTATAAGTTCCACTCTCTTTTATCTCTCCATCATCATAATATGCTCTATACTCTCCATTGAGTATTCCCTGTTGATAATTTTCTTCTAAAATCACTTTCCTATTTTGATTATATTTAGTCCAAACTCCATCTTTTTTATCATTTACGAAGTTTCCTTCTACTTCTAAACCACCATTATAACTATTAGCAAAGAAATACCCCTCTCTTTTATCATTTTGGTATGTTACCTCAGATAAAATTTTTCCTCCTATATATTCAGTGGCTTTTCCATCTTTTTTATCTAATAGATAGTTTATCTCCAATGTTTTCTGTCCATTGGCATTATATCTTATAAATGTTCCATTTTTCTTATCAGATAAATAGTTTCCAGAAATTTTTATTACACCATTTTCATAATTTTCTAAATATCTTCCCTCTTTTACTCCATTACTATAATTAAACTCTTTAGCTACAGTTCCATTGGTATAATAATAAACTTCCTTCCCATTTTTAAATCCGTTGATATACTCTAATTCTAATCTTACTTTTCCATTGGAATAGTACTCTATCTCTTTTCCGTTTTTTAAACCATCTACATAGTTCTGCTCTCTTTTTACAGTTCCATCTCCATAATAATCATAAATTGTTCCATTTTTTTTATTTACAATTTTTGGTTTTTCATACTTCTTTTCTGGGGGATTTTTTACTATAACTTTTGTTGCTTCCTCTAGCTTCTTCTTCTTTTCAGGAGGAATTACCTCCCCTTGACTTATCTTATCCAATTTTTTATATAAAGTATCAAAAACTTCAGTTATTTCCTCTTTAGTCTTTAGGATTTCACTTTTCTTTTCCTCTTTTTCAAAAAATTTCTTAACTGTTTTAGTTCCAAGATAACTACATATAAAAACTATTATAGCAATAAAAATTATCATCACTATTGCTATAAAAAAATTTCTTTTTTTATTCTGCATCACTTTCTCCTCTAGCTATTTTATAATCATCTCTTCTCATATATTTTGCAAAATAAAGTACTATTTATTTACTCTCTCAATTAACTCTTCTACAATTTCAAAGTTTAATTTTTTCTCTTCTAACACTTCTACTATATTTCCCTCTCTATCTATTACAAAAGTAGTAGGATAGTGTTTTATCTCATATATTTTAAATAGCTCATTTGCTCCTAATACAGTTGGGATATTAAATCTCTTTTGATTAATATATCCTTTAACTGTAGGTAACTCCTCATTATTTACTCCTAAAAAGATAACATCTCCACTATTTTTTCCATACTTACTATATATCTCTTTTTTAATATCAGCTTCTCCTCTACATGTAGAACACCATGATACCCAAAAGTTTAAAAACACTATCTTTCCTCTGTATTTTTCTAAGCTCTGTTCAACTCCATACTGATCCTTTAATAGGAAATCCTCTGCTTTTTTCCCTTCAGCAAAAATAATACTAGACAAACATAACATAATCACCAAAATAATTTTTTTCATAAAACATTCCTCCCTTTTAACTTCATATTTATAGAGAAAAAGAAGAAATCTTCTACTTCTTTAGTAAAACTTTGAAGTAAAATCTCTCTTCTTTTTTATAAACCTAACTTCTATTTTGTTTCAGCTATTTCACAAGCTTCACAAGTAGCCCCATTTAGCTCTCTTTCAGCTAAAATATCCTCAATATGCTCTTTAGTTTCTGTTAAAGCTTCAACAGACATAGCCTCATAATTTACTGTATCACAAGATTTTATATTGATACCTTGATTTCTTAAAAAAGCATCTACCTTAGTTTTATTTTTTTTGTATAGATAGTATCCTGCTACTGTTACTCCTACTCCTACTGCTACTCCTACTACATGAGCTTTTGTTACTCTTCCATTTCCACCAAATCCAAATCCGAACATGGCAATACCTCCTGTTATTTATTTATTGTTATATACTTTTCTGTATTTTTTGACATATTTCTATTCTTTCTAAAGAATATATGATAAATTAAATCACCAATATTATCTATACTATTATCCTCTGATACATTGGCTATATAGTAATCTTTATTTTCACACTTATTTTTTATTCTAAAAAACTTTACCTCTTTAGCATCATTATTAGTTGAGATAAGATGTCTTCCAAAGGTAGTAAGCCAAATCATTGCTACTATTGAAAGTTTTGGAGTGTTTAAAAATGATTTTATTAAATACATAGCTGGAAGGATTTCTAAGTCAAATACTCCCTTTCTATTAGTTTCTATACAAGCATGCTCTAATATCGCTGTTGAAGTAAGAGATATAGAAAACCAATTCATCATATTTTGTAAATTTTCATCATTTCTATTTATCAGCATATTTATTCCAGACATCATTATCGACGCTCCAGAATATATGGCAAAACTTTCTATTGCTTTTTGCTCTACTCCCTCTAAAAGTTTTATTGGCAACATTCCATTTTCAATGGAAAAAGCTGTCAATATCTTATAGATAGCTTCCTGTAAATTTACCTTTTCAGGATTAAAAGTTGCTACTACACTTTTTGTTACAGGACTATATCTCAACTCGATACTTTCACAATCTCTAGTTACATTCTCTTTAAAAACTTCAAAAGCTTTTATTGGTTCAGATAACTTTAATCTTACCCTATTTGGTAACTTATGCAAAATAGTTACACTTAACTTTTTCATCATCTCTCCTTAATTTTTTAATTTATATTTTAGTAATTTTAAAGAGTTTCCTACAACTAAAATTGTACTCATATTGTGTATAACTGAACTATATATTGCAGGAAGAATTCCTGTTGCTCCAAGCACTAAGGCAAAGGAGTTTATTCCTATTGCCATAGCAAAATTTTCCTTTATTGTTTTAACTGTTTTCTTAGAAAGTCCTATTACTTCTGGAACTAAAAGAGGATCATCTTTAGTGATAGTTATATCAGCAGCCTCCATAGCTACATCTGTTCTAGTACTTCCAAGAGCCACACCTATATTGGCATAAGAAAGAGCTGGAGCATCATTGATACCATCTCCTATCATTATTACATTACTTCCTCTTGATTGAAGAGCTAAAATATTTCTTGCTTTATCCTCAGGAAGTAACTCTGACTCATAACTATCTATTGACATTCTAGAAGCAATTGTTTGAGCTTGTTGCTCTAAGTCACCAGTTAATAGAACTATCTCATCTATTCCCTGACCTCTAAGTCTATTAATTGTCTTTTTTATATTCTCTCTAGGAGGATCAGTTACTCCTATAAGTCCAATTAACTTGTCATTTTTAGCTACATAGATAAGAATCTCTCCTCTTCCTAAGATAACTCTTACTTCATCATTGAAGCTTTCAGTAGAGATTCCACTCTCTTCCATATACTTTTTGCTACCTACTCTTATTATATTATTCTCCACAGATGTTTCAATTCCTCTTGCAATTATAACTTTATTTTCTGAATGGGTAGGTATCTCTATTCCTCTTTCCTTTATCTCATTTAAAATTGCCACAGCTAGTGGGTGAGTAGATGTCTCTTCAGCTGCTCCAGCATAAGCTAACATCACATTTTCTCCAATACTCTTATCAAGGATTTTGATAGTTTGTACACTAGGTCTTCCCTCTGTTATTGTTCCTGTCTTATCAAAAATAATTGTATCTGCTTTTGAGATTTCCTCTATATAGTTACTTCCCTTAATAAGTATTCCATTTTTAGCAGCTGTATTTATTGCCGCTGAAAAAGCTGCCGCTGTAGAAAGTCTTATACCACAAGAGTAATCTATTACAAGCATACTCATAGCCTTCTGAATATTTCTTGTAGCTCCATACACAATTCCTGCAAGTAGGAAGTTTAGAGGAATAAGCTGTGCTGAAAAATTGTCAGCATAATTTTGGATTTGAGCCTTATTAAAATTAGCATCTTCTACAAGTTTAATGATTCTAGAAACAGTTCTCTCATCTCCTACTTTTTCTGCTTCTATTGTTATATTTCCATTTTTTATAATTGTTCCAGCAAAGACATTTTCTCCAACCTTCTTAGTTATTGGCATATACTCTCCAGTAATAGAAGATTGATCTATATAGGCTTCTCCCTTGACAATAGTTCCATCAACACTGATCTTCTCTCCAGTTTGTACAACTATTTTATCTCCTTTATTTATCTCTTCAATTGCTACTTTTTGGATACTTCCATTGTCCATTACCTTCCAAACATAGTTTTCTCCAACACTGAGCATATCTTTAATAGCTCCTCTTGTCTTTTTCATAGTATAGACAGTTAAAAGCTCAGCAAACTCTTCCATTATCATTATAGTAAGAGCTGTTTTCTCTTTTCCAAGAAGTAAACTACTTATAATAGCACTTGAACTTAGAGTATCAGCATTAGGTCTCTTATTTTTTATAAGACAACCTACTCCATTAGAGATAACAGGAGTTGCTAAAGATAATACTGCCAATGTATTTGGATTTAATAATCTTTTTAATCCTGTAACAGGGATAAGGGGAGCTTTTCTAAAAATATTATATGCAAGTAGAGCTCCTGCTGTTACCATCTTTTTTATTATCTCCTCTGGAGATTCCTCTTGTAACTTTCTCTCTATAACAATATTTTTATTGCTATCTACCTTCTCATTTCTATATATTTCAACTAAATATACATTTAAAGTATTTTGAATAAGAGAGATTAAATTATCATCAGTGACATTTATATCATCAAAATAGATAACAACTGTTCCTGTTATAGAGCTTATTTTAGCACTCTCTATATACCTTACTTGTTCTAATTGTTGTTCTATCTCATTTTTTAATCTTCCCAAATATTTTAAAGCTCTAGATTTTATACGAATTCTTCCTCTTATCTTGTGAACAACTTCACAATATAAAAGATGTCCATCACTTCTTCCCTTCATATTATCTTCCTTTCTTTAGCTCTTTACATAAAATATCGTAAAATTTATCTAAATTTTTCTCTATTTCCTCCACTGACATTTTATTATAGACATCTTCATTCTCCACAATTTTTTTCCATACAAAATTTAACCAATCAACAATTCTTTTCTCATTTGTAAGTTGTGGATTATATTTTACAAGTACCTTACTCGTTATGTATGAATAGCTAATCTCTTCTATTCCCTTTTCCATTTTTATTATACTTGTTGTATAATGTTCATATTTTTTCATATCCTCAGGTACCCTATCAAGCCCAGGAATTTGTAATCTTAATCTTCCAGGAATACTGTGTACTACTTTTATTTTATTAAAATATAAAAAAGCTGATTTTAAGAGATTATTCACTATTTTCCTCCTTTAGATATGATATTAAATCCCCACCACAATAGATTTACACCATTTGGCATTACAGGATTCTGTCTTATTTTTCTCACTCCATTAATTAAAAATAGAAGAGCAATTGTGCTTTTTAAATCTAATACTCCCTTTGTTTTATTGTAGATAGCAAAATCTACACTCTCTACTATCTCTCTCATACTAGAGAAGATTTTTCCCTCTCTTTTACTGAAAACCTCCTCTTCCAATTGAAGAATATTAAGTATAGCACCTATTAAAGTTATGGGATCTACTATCTCCTCTTGAAATCTCACAAGGACACTTCCTATTAGAGGGTTTACAATTATCTCCTCTATTCCATTTAAACCAAATAATCTCCCACTTAACTCTTGAGCTTTCTCTTCATTTCCAATAAGAGAGTTTATTTGTAATCTAATTCTACCTTTGATATAATGTTTTACTTCTAATATTCCATAAAAATCTGGGAGCATTTTTCTATTCATTTTACCACCCTCTATCTTTAATTTTCTTAATTTATTTCTTTATTATATTATTTTTTTCACTTTAATTCAAGTTTTTTTAAAAAAATATTTCGTTAAAAGATAAAGTATTTTTTCAACAATATTATAATTCAGCAAAACAAATTTTAATATAATTAAAGAAATTAAAACAATGACAAAAGAAGAAAATTTTACTCTGATGACTTTATAGTCAAAAATAAAACTTTCTTCTTCATATTGAATTATTTTATTTTAGGATTTCTCAATCCTCTAACTTACCTTTTTTCTATTTATATATCTTTTACACTGCTGTTGTACATTATATCCTAGCAACACTCCAAGTATAAAATCCTCTTCTGGAGAAAAATCTCTTAGAGAGTTCTTTTTAAATTTTCTCAACACCTCTATAGATTCAGAAGTTCCAAAGAAAACATTTACATACCCAGATTTCAGATTCTCTATTATATATTCATAATTACATTTCTCTAATCTATCTTTAATCAGTTCAAAGTTTTCAGTAGTAGTAGTTAAAAGAGATAAACTTCTAAGTCCCTTATTTAGTTCATATATCATATGAAAAAATACTCCAAGTTCATTTCTCTTTTGTTCACTCATATTATTTTACCTTTTCTACCCAAGCATTTATTCTTTCATCTGTAAGATCACTTTGATTATTTTCATCTATTACAAGTCCTACAAATTCATCATCTACTACTGCTCTAGAACCACTGAATGAATATCCATCTGTAGAAGTTTTTCCAACTAAAGTAATTCCCATATCTTTAATCTCATCATAGATAATTCCTATTGCATCTACAAAGGTATCTCCAAATCCCTCTTGATCTCCTATCCCTATAAATCCTACTTTTTTTCCTGAAAGATTTTTAGTTTTTAATCTATCTAGTGCATCAAACCATTCATCTTGTAAATCTCCCATTCCCCAAGTAGATGAGGCAAATATAACAAAGTCATACTCTTCAACTTTATCAATTTCACTAGCTGAAAAAACTTCTGCTCCTAATAGTTCTCCAACTTTTCCTACTACCGATTCTGTTGTTCCTGTTGTACTTCCAAAGAAAATTGCTGTTTTCATTTTTCTCCTCCTTGACTTCTATTTATCCTTAAGTGATTTCATTATACTCTCTTTTATTTTGTTTGTCAAATAATTTTTGTAAAAAATATTAAGTGGTCGAGTGATAGTTTTTTTTTATTTTTTTAAAAAAAAGCTTGATTTTTTCAAAAAATAGGTATATACTAACTTCAACTATATAAACACAAGGGGAGGTAGCTAAGATGTTATTTATAATACTCAACATAATATTTGTCATACTCATAATACTTTTAACTTTAAATCTGAATAGACATTTTATTATGTTAGGTAATATTTCTAATATCTTTTCATACCTATTTTTTAAATGCAGAGAGGAATAATCTAGGTTTTATTCTACTCTAATTTGAAATTATATTAGTGGTAACTTAAACAGCCTAACTAGGCTGTTTTTTTATTACCTATTTTTAAAACATTTTAGGAGGAGATTTTATGCAAGTTACTTTTGAAAAAGTTACAACTATGAAGGAGAAACCAGATGAAAATCAATTAGGTTTTGGAAAATATTTTACTGATTATATGTTTGTAATGGATTATACTACGGAAAAAGGGTGGCATAATTTTAAAATTACTCCCTTTGCTCCAATCTCTTTAAATCCTGCAACTATGGTTTTACACTATGCTCAGGAAACTTTTGAAGGACTTAAAGCTTATAGAACTAAAGAGGACAAAATCCTACTTTTTAGACCTGAAATGAATGCTAGAAGAATGATTAAGTCCAACGAAAGACTTTGTATGGCAACTGTTCCTGAGGAGTTATTTATAGATGCTGTTAAAACTTTAGTTAATCATGAAAGAGAGTGGGTACCCCATTTAGATGGAACTTCTTTATATATTCGTCCTTTTATGTTTGCAACTGAGGTGGCAGTAGGAGTTCATCCAGCTAAATCTTATAAATTTGTAATTATTCTATCACCTGTTGGAAATTACTATCCTGAAGGAGTTAATCCTGTAAAAATCTATGTTGAAGATGAATATGTAAGAGCTACAAAAGGGGGAACAGGATTTACAAAATGTGGAGGAAATTATGCTGCTAGTATCATAGCTCAAGAAAAAGCTGAAAAACTTGGATATACTCAAGTACTTTGGCTTGATGGAGTTGAAAGAAAATATGTAGAAGAAGTTGGAACTATGAATGCTATGTTTGTAGTAGATGGGGAAGTTTATACTGCTCCTATTGATGGTACAGTTCTTCCAGGAGTAACAAGAGATTCATGTATAACTCTTTTAAAATCTTGGGGATATAAGGTTCATGAAGAGCATTTCTCTATAGATTTCTTAATGGAAGCAGTTAGATGTGGTAAACTTCAAGAAGCTTTTGGTACAGGAACTGCTGCTGTTATCTCACCTATTGGGGAACTTTTCTACAAAGGAGAGAAACAGGTTATAAATAATTTTAAAACTGGGGAATTAACACAAAGAATTTATGATACTTTAACTGGTATCCAATGGGGAAAAGTAGAAGACACTTTTGGTTGGACTTCAGAAGTTAAATAATTTAAAGGGAGAGATTTTATGGAAAACTTAGGATATTTTGAAAGAATTTTAGCTGAGTATGAAAAAACCTTCGATATCTACAAAGATTATCATATTCAAGGGGAAAAATTTAAAGCTTATGGTTTTTTTAACTCTCATAGTGAAAAATATCTTCTAGTAAAAGAGGTGCAGCTCTGGGAAACAAAAGCTTTTGAACATCTTTTTTTATCAGAAAAAGATATTGTTACTATTGAAGAACTCAACAAAATTCTATCCTTGATTCCTAATTATATTGAACCTCAATTAATTAGAAAAGGTGAAAAATATCCTGAGAAAAATCATATGTACTCATTTATTACCTTAGTTATATTTAGTAAAAACATTCAAGATTCTATCTTGATAGAAAAAATCAAGAAATATAAATTTGAGAAAAATTATCTTTTTTCTATTAGAGGTTATACTCAAGTTAGATTGCTTTTAGTAGATACTGAGAAAAAAACTATTTTCACTAATAAAGCAGGAAAAAAATTAGAAAAACTATATAAACATTTTATAAATAAAAATTAAGGGGGATTTTATGAAAGGAGTTACACTTTTACTTATTACTATTTTATGTTTTTTAGTGGCTTATGTCACTTATGGTTCATGGCTTGCTAAACAGTGGGATATTGATCCAAAAAGAAAAACACCATCTCATGAATTTGAAGATGGAGTGGACTATATTCCAGCTAAAGCACCTGTTCTTTTAGGTCATCACTTTGCTTCTATTGCTGGAGCTGGTCCTATTAATGGTCCTATTCAAGCTGCTGTATTTGGTTGGGTTCCTGTACTTTTATGGATTATTCTTGGAGGAATTTTCTTTGGTGCTGTACAAGATTTCTCTGCAATTGTAGTTTCTATTAGACATAAAGGAAAGTCTTTAGGAGAAGTTATTGAAGAGAATATTGGGCATAGATGTAAGATGTTATTTACAATTTTCTCTTGGCTTGTTCTACTTTTAGTAGTAGCAGCTTTCTCTGATATTGTAGCATCTACATTCCAAGGATACTCTATAAATGTTGATGGAACAAAGGTATTCTATCCAGCTAATGGTTCTGTTGCCACTGCTTCTATGCTTTTTATTCCACTATCTATAGCTTTTGGATTCTTAGTTTATAGAAAAAACGCTCCATTAGCTATATCTTCAGTAGCAGGAGTTCTTCTATTAGCTCTTTGCATAGTAGTTGGTTTAAAATATCCAATCTATTTAAGTAAAACTTTTTGGTTAGGAGTAGTTTTTATATATATTTTTATTGCTTCAGTTACTCCAGTATGGATCTTGTTACAACCAAGAGATTATTTAAATAGTTTCCTACTATATTTTATGATTATAGCTGCTATAATTGGTATTTTTGGAACAAATCCTACTATTAATCTTCCTGCTTTTACTGGTTGGACAAGTAGCTTTAATGGTCAAGTTATGTTTCCTTACCTTTTTATAACAGTAGCTTGTGGTGCTATCTCTGGTTTCCATAGTTTAATTGCTTCTGGAACTACTTCTAAACAGTTAAATAGTGAGGGAGATGCCAAATTAATTGGTTATGGTTCTATGCTTATTGAGTGTGTATTAGCTGTTATCGCTCTTGTAGCTGTGGGAGCTCTTTTCTCTAATGGAAAGATGCCTCAAGGAACTCCAGCAGTAGTCTTTGCTTCTGCTATCTCTGGATTTTTCAGTCAGTTAGGTATGGGAGAAGTTGCTGTAAACACTACTTTTACAGTTATCTCTTTAGCAATTTCAGCTTTTGCTCTTACTTCTTTAGATACTGCTACTAGATTAGGAAGATTCCTATTCCAAGAACTTTTTGCTACAAGTAAATCTAAAGAACCTAGTAAATTCCAAAGCTATTTAGGTAATATGTATGTTGGAACACTAATCACAGTAGGACTTGGTGCTGTACTATGTCTAGGTGGATACCAAAATATCTGGCCTCTATTTGGAGCTTGTAACCA
Organism: Fusobacterium sp.; assembly: GCA_019410665.1. GTDB lineage: Bacteria > Fusobacteriota > Fusobacteriia > Fusobacteriales > Fusobacteriaceae > Fusobacterium_A. Next base: position 8,516 of record DXSD01000018.1, on the reverse strand, counting down.
ATTAGTTGCTGTTCCATGTTTCTTAGGAGTATCTGTTTGGTTAGCTAAAAAAGGAAAGAAAAACTTTATGCTTTTAATTCCAATGTTCTTTATGCTTGCAGCTACAATGAGCTCTCTACTTATCTCATTCAAAAACAACTTAACTCTTCTTTTAAATGGAAAGGGTAGTTTTGCTGTACAAGGACTTCAAGTAGTTGTCTCTCTACCAATATTTGTTCTAGCACTTATTTTAGTAATAGAAGGAATGAAGGTTTTATGGGAGCATAGAAAAAAGAATAGAAAAAGTGTTGTAGTATCATAATATAAGAGAATAAAGTCTAAGAATGACTTTCGTTCAAAGAATAAAGAGCAAGTAGTGCTTCCAAAATTCTAAGAGCTTTAGCTCTCTAAGAATTTTGAGACACAGAAAGCAAAGCTTTCAGTGTTTCCTTAATGTAACACAGAAAATAAATTTCTGTGTCTCAATAGTAGTAGTCGTTAAAACTCCTCTACTATTGGAAAACTCGTTTCACTCAAACAGTTGTGTTTTTTAGCGTTTGCTTTCGCTGACTTGCTCTATTTATTCTTCTCAATCTTCGTCATTCTTAGATTCATTATAGTTACTTTATTTCTTATATTGTAACAGCTTCCCACTTTGATTTCAATTTAAGACTTCACCCAATGTGCTATCACATCTCTAGTCTCTTTAACTATCTCATCATAAGATTTTCCCTCTGGAGATATAGGCTCAAAGTATTTTATCTCCACCTGTGAAGGTTTAGGGAATTTTGAATTTGAAGGGAAAGCTTCATAAGCTCCTTTGATTCCAAATGGAACTACCTCTACATTTAATTCCTTAGCCAAAATTGCAAAAGCTTTCTTAAACTCCAATAACTCTCCATCTCTTGTTCTTGCTCCCTCTGGGAAAATTACAACATTCTTTCCTTCTATTAAAACCTTAGCCATACCTTGTAATACCTCTCCAAGATTTTTATTTATATCTACAAGAACTACATTAGAATGATTTGCTAAAAATTTCATATATCCCTTATTAAAATGCTTTATCTTAGCAAGAGAGTATGAATTTACCAAATGTCTAAATGGTGTAGCATACCCAAAAATAAAAGCATCTAAAAAGCTCTGATGATTTCCAGCAAAAATAACTGGTTTTCCCTCTGGAATATTTTCCATTCCTGATTTTTTAACTTTTATATATAGTGTCAGTGGTAACCACAATATTCCTCTTATAATATGGATAGCTAAACTTGAATTTGGAAGAGATAGATTTTTCTCTTGAGTTAAAAACTCCTTCCAATTTATCTCCTCAATTTTTCCCTCTCCTCTATTTTCCTTTATATAATTAGCTAATTTCTCTACAGTAGGATTGTTAACAATTATGCTCTCTTCTCCTTTAATTCCATAGTTAGCTTCTATATGAGCAAGGAATTCCACTATATCTAAAGAGTCTAACCCCAAATCTAACTCTAAATGAGCTACTGGGGTAATCTTTCTATTTTTAGCTTTTTCTAAATACTCTTTTATTTCTAAATACTCTTCAAAAGTAGGCTCTTCTATTACTATATTCTCATCATCTTTTTTATGTAATAAAGAGTTAAGCATAAATCTTCTAATCTTTCCAAGCTTTGTTTTAGGAAGTTCCTCTTGTACTATTCTAATATCTAAAATCTTTCTGTAATTAGGAGCTTTTCCATTATACTTATCTATTACTCCCCATTTTAAAGTCTCTTTTATATTAGTAATCTTTTCTTCAATAATTTTCTGAAAATTAGGATAAACAATAGCTGTAAGAACTGAATCTACCTCTGCTACTGCTATCTCTTGTATAAGATTAGTGTTAGCCATTATCCATTGTTCTATCTCTACAGGATTGATATTTTTACCATTAGATAGAACTATCATCTCTTTTTTACGTCCTGTTACATATAGATACTCATCTTTTAACTCTCCAAGGTCTCCAGTATGTATCCACCCTTCACTATCTATTGTTTCAGCAGTAGCCTCTGGACGTTTATAGTAACCAGCCATTACATTTCTACCTCTAGCTAATATCTCTCCCTCTTCTGTGATTTTTACCTCTACCCCTGGAAGGATCTTTCCAGCTGAACCTGGAACTATCTCATTGATAGGTGTAAAAGATATCATAGGAGATGTTTCTGTCATTCCATATCCTTCACACACTTGTATTCCCAATGTTAAAAAATCTTTTGATATCTGTGGATCTAACTTAGAACCACCAGAAACGAAGAATCTCACATTTCCTCCAAATCCTTCATGTACCTTCTTAAAGATTTTCTTTCTAATAGAGATACTATCTATTTTTTGAGCTAATTTGAAGACTCCTCTAGTTACCTTACTAGCATTTATCTTTTCCATTATCTTTTTATGTAACATCTCCCAAAGTCTAGGAACACCTATCATCATAGTTACCTTGTGCTCTTTAAAAGCATCTACCATAGCTTGAGAAGACAACTCCTTTAGGAAAACAATTGTAGCCCCTTTGGCAAGTGGTACTACTCCAGCACCTAAAAGTGGGAATATATGATGCATAGGAAGTAGAGCTAAAACTATATCTTCAGCTATAAACATCTTATACTTATCAAGTCCTTCAATATTTACTAAAATATTATCAAACTTTAACATAACTCCCTTAGGATTTCCTGTTGTTCCTGAGGTATATAACATAAGAGCTATATCCTCTCTCTCTGGAGCTTTTAATATGTATTCATCTACCTGTACACTCTCTATTTTTACATCATCTACATTTACTATCTCTATATCATTTTTTCCAGTTAATGCAATTGCCTCTTTTACAGCTGGTAAACTTCCATTAGATGTGTAGATAAATTTAGCTTCTGAGTCATTTAAGTAGTAAACTAACTCCTCACCGCTAAAACTAGCATCTAAACAAACACAAGTTCCTCTTTTATCCCATACACCTAAAAAACTATATAGTAGTTCTGGCCTATTCTCCATAAAGATAATTACCTTATCCTGTTCTTTAATACTCATAAGAGATGAAAAATATTTACTTTTTTCAATTATCTCTTTGTAACTTATTCTCTGCCCATCATAGATGATAGCTGTCTTATTATAATCCTTTACAAAATTCACTATATCCCCCTCAATTTTAAAATAAATTTAAACTATTTTTCCTCTAACCACTCTTTTATTTCGCCTTTAGTCTCAGATACAATCTCCTCAATTGAAAAGTTTTCAGGATCTACCTCATCAAAAAATCTAATATCTATTGGAGTAGATTTTGGGAAACTACTTCCATAAGGCATAGCTTCATAAGCCCCTCTTATACCAAAAGGTACTACTGGAATTCCTAACTCTTTAGATAAGATAGCAAAAGTTTTCTTAAACTCTTGTAACTCTCCATCTCTTGTTCTTGCTCCCTCTGGGAAGATCACTAGATTTTTTCCCTCTCTTAAAACTTTAGCTGAAATTTGTAGTGTCTCTTTCAGATTTTTATTTATATCTATTATTATAACATTTCCTCTATCTGCTAAATATCTTCTAAATGGAGTATCAAAGTGAGCAGATACAGCTATAAAATATGTATCCTTAAGCTTCTTAGTTGGCATAGCTTGATTAAAAATTAAAGCATCTAAGAAACTTTGATGATTTCCTGCATATATAGCTGGAGTATCTGGAATCTTTTCTGTATCTAGTTTACGTAAACGGAAATAAAGCATAAAGATAGGTTTAAAAAGCATTCTTGTAAATCCAATCATAAAACTTGATTTTGGAAGTGGTATATCTATATCTTTATTTAGTATGCTCTTCCAATCCATACTCTCCTCATGATACTCTCCACCATTTTCTTTAATAAATTTAGCTATATCCAATATACTTTTTAAATTACTAAACTGCTCCTCACTTATTTTTACTCCAAAATTGCTCTCTACAAAGGATAGAATCTCTACTATATCTAAAGAATCTAGCCCTAAGTCTAGTTCTAAGTGAGAATCTGGCTCAACTTCAGTATTAAAAGTAGACTCTAAATATTTTTTCAATGTTTCATACTCTGAAATAAACTCCTGTGGTACAGCTACCTCTTCTTTTTTAACTTTATTTTCTCTTACCTCTTCATCTGATTTAGCTAAGAAATCCTTTAGCATAAATCTTCTGATTTTTCCAAGCTTTGTTTTAGGTAACTCCTCTTTTACAATTTTTATTTCTAAAATCTTTCTATATTTAGGAGCTGTTACATTATACTTATCTATTATCTCCCATTTTAATGTCTCTTTTATATTTGCTATCTTTCTTCTTTTTATTAGATCAAAATCAGGATAAACTACTGCCATTAAGTGATTATTATACTCCATAACAGCTATCTCTTTTATCAAATCTGTCCCTTTTAATATACTAGATTCTATATCTCCAGGGTTGATATTTTTACCATTAGATAAAACTATCATCTCTTTTTTTCTACCTATTATATAGAGAAAATCTCTTTCAAATTTTCCTAAATCTCCAGTATGGAACCAACCATCTTTATCAATAGCTTCTGCTGTCGCTTGTGGATTTTTGTAATATCCCTTCATTACATTGGCTCCCTTAACTAAGATCTCCTCATCTTCAGCTATCTTTACCTCTATATCAGGAATCAGTTGTCCTACTGATCCAACTACATTGTTATTTGGACGATTGAAAGCTATTATAGGAGATGTCTCTGTAAGTCCATACCCTTCAATTATAGGAAGACCTAAAGTTTTAAAATCAGCTGACACTTCTGGATCTAGTTTTGCTCCTCCAGAAACTAGAACTCTCATATTTCCCCCTAATTCATCAGAGACCTTTTTAAAAATCTTTTTACTTAGTGCTAAACTATTCACTTTTTGACATAGATTAAATAGTTTCTTAGCTACAAAATTACTGTTGATTTTTCCCTTTATAGCTTTATGTAACATCTCCCATACTCTAGGTACTCCAATAATTACACTTATTTGGTATTTTTTCAAAGCTCTCTTTAAAGCTTCTGAAGATAACTCATCTAAGATTACTAAAAATGTTCCAAAATACATAGGCATTAATAGTGTTAAATTTAATGGTAGTATATGGTGGTAAGGAAGTATTGCCAATACCTTATCTTGATCATTTACTAATTCTATCTCTCTTATTGCTCTAATATTTGATTCTAAGTTATTAAAAGTTAACATTACTCCCTTAGGATTTCCTGTAGTTCCTGATGTATATAGAAGTAGAGCCACTTTTTCCATATCCTCAATGATTACTTCATAGTTATCTGGAACAAAATCCTCTGGTACCTCTATATCATCTACTACTATTATCTCTATATTTTTTTGAGATAACTCCACTCCACCTTTAACTCTTTCATAGATTTTTTTAGATGTAAAGATATATTGTGGTTCTGAATCAGAAAAAGCATAGGCAAATTGCTCCTCACTATAACCTGAATCTAACACTACAGTTGTGTGCTTACTATTCCATACAGAAAAAATAGAACATATCATCTCTGGTCTATTTTCCATAGTAACTACAACTTTTCCATCCTCTTTTAAATTTAATAAAGTTGAATAGTATTTTATCCCTGTAATTATCTCTTTGTAGCTATACTCTCTATCCCCAAAAATTACAGCAGTTTTCTGTCTATCATAAATAAATTTCATCTGTCCTCCTACTTATAGGCTATCTATAAGCTCCTCTAGTTCTTTTTTATCCTTCGCACTTAAATCTATCCCTGATTTTAATTTTTTTAGTATCTCACTATCTTGAGCACTCATACTTTTTTCCAAAACTTTTATTAACATCTTTTCATAAAAATTCATCTTTCATCTCCCTTCATAATATCATGACATTGGAAAAATTAATCTCCATCATCTCATAACATATCCAGCCCCTCTTACTGTATGAAAAAGTTTATCTTCAAAACCTTTGTCTATCTTATTACGTAAATGGGTTACATATACATCTACAATATTTGTATCAGTTATAAAATCTATTCCCCAAATCTTCTCTTTAATTATAGTTCTAGTTAAAACTATATTTCTATTTCTCATAAAATACTCAAGTAAAATATACTCCTTAGTTGTTAACTCTATTTTTTTATCTCCTCTAGTTACCTCTCTAGTTAGATAGTCAAGCTTCAAATCTCTTACTATTAAAATACTTTCACTTTTTTCATTATTCTTTTTCTTTATCCTTCTAATTACAGCTCTTATTCTTGCTAACAGCTCTACAAAAGGAAATGGCTTACTTATATAGTCATCTCCTCCTCTATCTAAAGCTTCTACTACTATATCACTATCTGTTTCAGAAGATAAGAATATTACTCCACTATTACTGCTTACTCTTCTTATCTCTTCACAAAGTTCTATTCCAGAGTAACCAGAGATAAAAGTGTCAAGTATAACCAAATCATAAGTAAGAAGAGAAAAAAAATGCTGAGCCTCTTCATAATTTGAAGTATAGTCTACACTATATCCAGATTCCTTCAATCCTTTTGCTACATATTCAGCTTGTCTAATCTCACTTTGAATGACAAGAATATTCATAAGTTCTCCCTAATCTTCCATATTTTATCTTTAAATATAATCTATTATACCATATTTTTTTACCTTTTATCTAATTTTAATACAGAAGTTCCTTTATACTATTAAAAATAACACTTCTTACATCTTTATTTTCAGTAGCTAAATCCTTTATCAAATTTTTTACTCTAAGTCTTCTAGAGTTTTCACTTGTTTCATATGGACACTCAGAGGCTACCACTGGTATCTCCTGTTTTCTTACATACCTAATTATATCTTTTTCCTCTACAAAAGCAAGAGGTCTTATTACTCTAACTCCATACTCTTCAGACAGATAACTAGGTTTCATCATCTTCATATTTCCTTGATAAAATACATTCATCAAAAAAGTTTCTATTATATCATCTTTATGGTGCCCTAAAGCTAGTTTATTAATATTTTGCTCCTTCATCATTCTATAAAGTATTCCACGTCTAATTCTCCCACAAAGAAAACATGGATTTTTTATCTCTCTCTCACCAAAAAGCATATCACTTAAGTTAGTAGCTTCCACCTGTAATTTTAATCCTAACTCCTCACAGTATCTCTCTATTTTCTCATAATCAGCTTTATCTGTATTAGGGTGGATATGAATTGGAATGATCTCAAAATCTATCTGAGCTATTTTCTTTACTCTAACTAAAGCATTAAGAGTAGTTAAGCTGTCCTTTCCTCCTGACACTCCCACTGCTATTCTATCTCCAGCTTCTATCATATTGTAAGTATGCATAGCTTTCCCTATGGGACTCCAAATAGTTTTTCCAAACCCTTTCCCCTCAATTCTCTTTAAAATTGAGTTATTTTTTTCCATCTCCATTACTCTTCACCCTTACTTTTGTTTCCTCTTGTATATCCCATTACATAATCTATATTTATATTTTTCATTGAGTTGAATATACTTTGCTTAACATTAGGATTTGTTTTCTCTAACTCAGCTAAAAGATTTTTTATCTCTCTTCTTTTAGAATCTACTTTTCCAGATTCAATTGGACAACCACAGCTCATTGCTTGGATCTCATTTCTTTGAGTGTAAGCTATGATATCCTTCTCTTTAATATATACAAGTGGTCTTATCACTGCCATCTTTCCACTTGTTGAGCTTACTTTAGGTATCATAGTTTTTACAGTTCCTGCATAAAACATATTTATCATAGTTGTTTCTACTACATCATCAAAGTGATGCCCTAGAGCTAACTTATTATATCCAAGCTCCTCTACCTTATTATATAGTACCCCTCTTCTCATCTTAGCACATAGAAAACATGGATTATTTGGATCCTCTCTAAAAGCTACCTCCCAAACATTAGCATCAAATATCTCACAAGGAATATCTAACTCCTCTAAATTTTTCTTAAATTGCTCCATGTCCATAGATCCAAAACCAGGATTCATAGAGATAAAAGCTACCTCAAAATTCTTGCTTCTATCTTTTTTTAACTCTTGGAAAAGCTTACATAATAGTAAACTATCCTTTCCTCCTGACACTCCTACTGCTATTCTATCTCCATCTTCTATTAAATTAAAATCCTTTACTGCTTTTATAAATTTACTCCAAATTTTCTTTCTATATGTAGTTCTTATACTCTCTAAAGCTAATTCTCCCTTACTCATTTGCCCTCCTAAAATCTATAGTAAATACAATATATTATAATATGTTTTACTATTTATGTCTACATATTTAATTTTAAGAATGATTCTGTTCTTTTTAGTAGTTTTTTATGGTAAAATAGTAGAGAATAGTATAGTTAATAAAAAGAATAGAAATAAGATTTTAAAAAGACAGGTGAGAGTAATGAGAATAAAATTTAAGAACTTGGGTCCTCTAAAAAGTGGAGAAGTTATTATTAGAGATATGACTATATTTTGTGGAAAAAATAACACAGGAAAGACTTATGTCAATTATCTAATATACTCCATTTTAGAAGCTTTAAAAAATTATAAGGCAGAATTTAATTTAGATATAACTCAATTATTGAGAGA
>DXSD01000017.1 GCA_019410665.1 Fusobacterium sp. | reverse complement strand
ATATGGTCCTAAAGCAGCTGGTGCTTTTTCTGTGTGAATTACTTTATTCATTTTTATTCCTCCTAAAATATTGTTTATAAATTTTATAAATTATTATTTTTTATATGCTGTTTTTTCTAATGGTAATGAAGTTCTAAATACTCCATCATATTTATAATAAGCATTTTGTACTGCAGGTGCTGTAGGTATAACTGTTATCTCTCCAACTCCCTTTGCTCCAAATGCTAGTTCTGCTTTATTTTTCTCAACAATTGTAGTTTCAATCTCTGGTACATTAGTTGCTCTGAATAATCCCAATGTTCCAAATTTAACTTGAGGAACACCTTTAACTATTGGCATAACTTCAGTTAGAGCAAATCCTAATCCCATTACAACTCCACCTTCAATTTGTCCCTCTAATGCTTTTGGATTTATTGCTTTTCCAACATCATGAGCTGCTGCTACTTTAGTCACTTTTCCAGCTTCATCTAATACAACTACTTGAGTTGCATATCCATAAGCTACGTGGCTTACTGGATTTGGTTTATCGCATCCCATTTTATCTGTCACTCCAGAGTACTCTGCATAGTGGTCCCAACCTTCTAATTCAGCTAAAGTTTTAGTCTCTAACTCTTTTTTAAGAGCTAATGCAGCTTGTCTTGTTGCCTCTCCTGTAAATACAGTTTGTCTAGATGCTGTTGTAGTTCCTGAGTTAGGTGTTACATGAGTATCTGGTCCCTCTACTACTACTAATTTCGGATCAACTCCTGTAGTTTCACAAACCATTTGCTTACATACTGTAGCTACTCCTTGTCCTATACAAGCAGCTGATGTTCTTACTCTTACCTCTCCATCAACTATTGTTATTCTACATCTTCCAATATCTGGTAATCCAACTCCAATTCCAGCATTTTTCATTGCACAAGCTATTCCAGCTACTTTACTATTTTCATATAGTTCTTTTACTGCTTCTAAAGTTTCAACTAATGCAGTTCCCTCATCAGCTATCTGTCCATTTGGTAAAACTTGTCCTGGTCTAATTGCGTTTCTATATCTAATTTCCCATGGAGATATTCCAACCATTTCAGCTAATTGGTTGATATTAGACTCAATAGCAAAAGCTGATTGAGTAACTCCAAATCCTCTGAAAGCTCCTCCTGGTTGATTGTTTGTATAAACTGCAATTCCTTCTATATCTATATTTTGATAGTTATATGGTCCAGCTGCATGAGTACAAGCTCTTTGTAATACAGGTCCTCCAAGAGATGCATAAGCTCCTGTATCAGAAAGTATTTTAGCTTTCATAGCTGTAAGTTTTCCATTTTCATCACAAGCAGTTGTCATCTCTATTTTCATAGCATGTCTTTTTGTACTTATATTGATACTTTCCTGTCTAGTTAATAGAACTTGAACTGGTTTTTTAAGTACATATGCAGCAAGTCCAGCATGGTGTTGAACTGTCATATCCTCTTTACCACCAAAACCTCCACCAACATAAGCAGCTGTTACTCTTACTTTCTCTTTTTCTATTCCTAAAAATCTTGAAACCTCTCTTTGCTCATCAAATATTGATTGGCTTGAAGTATATAATTGAACTCCATCTTCAGTAGGTATAGCTAGTGCACACTCTGGCTCAAGGTAAGCATGTTCAGTAGCTGGAGTATAATAAGTATTAGTTACAACATATTTAGAATTTTTTATTGCCTCTTCTGAATTTCCTCTTTTTAGTATCTCTTTTACTAAGATATTATTTGGTTTACTGTGAATTAATGGAGCACCATCTGCCATAGCCTCTTCTGGAGTAAATAATCCAGGTAACTCCTCAAACTCCACTTTTACTAATTCTTTTGCCTTAGCTAATGTCTTTTTATCTTTAGCTACAACTAAAGCTACTGAATCTCCTATATATCTTGTTATCCCACCTACTGGAATAAATCCATCCCAATCAGAGATAAACTCTAAGTGTCCTATATTATTTTTTCCAGGAACATCGTCAGCTGTAAGAACTCCTAATACTCCATCTAATTTTAAAGCTTCTGTAGCATCTATTGACAACACTTTTGCTCTTGGGTATTTACTTCTTATAGCACTTCCATAGTACATTCCCTCTACGCTATAATCTTCTGCATATTTAGCAATTCCCAAAGTTTTAGCCTCAGCATCCACTCTATGTACATTTGTTCCTATTAATCCTTTACACTCTCTTTTTGGAACTGGAGTATTTTCTCTAAAGATTTTTGCTGCTAACATAATAGCTTGCTCAATCTTTACATATCCTGTACATCTACAAATATTTCCTACTAATGCTTTTTTAACCTCTTCAGAAGTTGGATCTAATGTTCTCATAAAAAGAGCCTTTGCTGCAACTACCATTCCAGGGATACAGAATCCACATTGAACAGCTCCACACTCAGTAAATGCATATGCAAATACCTCTTTCTCTCTATCAGTAAATCCTTCTATTGTTGTTATCTCTTTTCCTGCTACTTTTTTAGTTGTAAAGATACAAGATTTCATTGCTTTTCCATCTACTAATATTGTACAAGTTCCACAAGCTCCCTCTTTACATCCATCTTTTACAGATATTAGTCCTAAATCATCTCTTAAAAAATCTAATAAGTTTATATCTTCAGTTGTAACTATTGTTTTTCCATTTACTACAAAAGTGAACTTCTCGCTCATAATTTCCTCCAATTTTAAATCTTAAAAGCCTCTCTTTTAACAAATTTTCCTCTACCTTTTTCTCCAATGAAGTTATTATCCACAACAATTATCTCTCCTCTAGATATTGTCATAACAGGATATCCTTTTACCTCTATTCCTTCAAATGATGTATAATCAACATTTTCATGTAATTCACTAACAGTTATTTTCTTTGTTAGATTAGGATCGATTACTACTAAGTCAGCATCTGATCCCTCTTGAATAGTTCCTTTTTTAGGATACATTCCAAATAGTTTTGCTGGATTTGTACTTGTAATTTCTACAAATTTATTAACTGATATTCTTCCTTTTGATACTCCCTCAGAAAACATTAAAGGTATTCTTGTTTCTACTCCTGGAAGACCATTTGGACATTTTCTAAAATCCTTTTCTCCCATCTCTTTTTTCATTTTATAATTAAATGAACAGTGGTCAGTAGCAACTGTTTGAATATATCCCTGTTGAATACCTTCCCATAATTTCTCTTGATTACTCTTTTCTCTTATAGGTGGGCTACAGATAAATTTTACTCCATCTTCTCTTTTATACATCTCTTCATCTAAAACTAAATATTGCGGACAAGTTTCAGAATAAATATTTTGTCCTCTATCTTTAGCTCTTTTTATGTGCTCTAATGCTTCATTAGAAGAAAGATGAACAATATATAATGGACAATTTGTTTGAGCAGTAATATCTATCATTCTATTAACTGCTTCCCCTTCACATTTATCTGGTCTACTCTTTGCATGATAAATAGCTTCTAATTTTCCCTCTTCAGCAAATTTCTCTCTCATAAAATCCACTATATCATTATTTTCAGGGTGGACTGTTAGTAGTCCACCTGATTTTCCTAATTTTTCTGAAAGTTTTAACATATCCATATCAGATAATTTATATCCATATGTCATATATCCTTTAAAAGATGGTATTCCATCTTTTATCATCTCATCTATCTCACTTAATATATCTTCATCTATATGTTGAATTACCCCATGAAAGCTATAATCTATTACAGAATTCTTTGCTAAATCATAATATAGATTTAATTGGTGGTGTAAGTTACAACCTTTTGGACCAAATCCCATATGGTCTACTATTGTAGTCGTTCCACCACAAGCAGCTGCCAACGTTCCAGTATAAAAATTATCTGCTGATCTTGCTATTCCTACATCTATATCAAAATGAGTATGTACATCTATCCCACCAGGAACTAGGTATTTTCCACCTATATCCACAGTTTTTACACCTGGTACTTCAATTTTTTTATCTATATTAACTATAACCCCATCTTTTATATAGATATCACTCATATAAGTTTCTTTATCTGTAACAATATTTGCATTCTTTAAAAGTAATTCCATCTTAATCTACTCCTTAGAATAATTAAATTAAATATGAATGTGTTTTCTTAATTGAGTCTACAACTGACTTCATAAAATCTGAAAGCTCATCATAAGTACACTCTACAATCTCTTTTTCAAGACGAACTAGATATTTATCTCCTTGAATTGAAAGTCCTTTATTTTCACTTTCTTCCATCATTTGTTTTGATGAGAAGTAAGTAAGTCTATCTCTATATGGTAAACATGGTTGAATACATAAGTATTGACAGTTTCCACACTCATTACATGAATCATCTATGTGAAGTAAGATTTTTCCTTCTGATGTTTCTATATATGTATTTGCTCTGTTAGGACATACTCTAATACAAGTTTGACAAAGTACTTTACATTTTAAGTTATCTTTTTCAGATACTCCTTCATAGCTTATATGCTCATCTGTTTTCTTTCTTTGAGCCTCTGATTTACAATAATTTTTATCAGTTCTTACTTTTTCTACTAATTCATTTATCTTAGCAAGGTTTAATTTTCTTGCAGTTGGATATTCAATAGCATGTAATTGCTCATATAATTTAGCTAATTTTTCATATCCCATAGGTTGTAATAGAGTTGTACATACAGTTATAGGATAGATTCCTGCTTCAAATATCTCATCTATATTATTTTTATCTGCTCCACCTGAGAAAGAGATCTCTAATCCCTCTCCAATAGCTTCTCCTAATATTTTAGCTAGAGATATTGCTAATGGATATAAGCTTTTTCCTGACATATACATTGTATTTCCTGGTAACTCTTTATGCTTAATATCAACTGGCATAGTGTTACATAACTTAACTCCAAATTTTACACCTTTTGTTTTTGCTAAAGCTATTAAATTATTTATCATTTTTACAGCTTGGTCGAATTTTAAGTCTATTTCAAATTGGTGTTTATCTATTGATAGATAATCATATCCCATATCATCCATAATTTTTCTTACATAATCATATCCTAATAGAGTAGGGTTACATTTTATAAATGTATTGAATCCTTTCTCTTCTATTAAGTAAGCTGCAATTTTTTCTATCTCATCTGCTGGACATCCATGCATAGTTGATAATGTTATAGTATTACATACATGAGCTGGAATTGAATTGATAAAATCAGCATCTACATTTTCAAATAGATGTAAGTTATCTAATAAATATTGCTTACACTCTTGGAAAACTTTTGTAGTTGATGCATCATTTAATCCATTTAAGAAACCATCTACTGCTGGAGTTTTTATTCCTTCTAAGTTATATCCAACACTCATGTTAAATTGGAAAGCATCTGGATTTCCTAATCCAAACTCTTTTGCAACTATCTTAGTAGCAAACCATGCTCTGATATATTCATTCATAGCTTCTAAAGCATGTAATTCTGATGACCATTCAACATTATATCCCTCATCATTAGCACGAATACAAGGTTTTTGAATTCCTAGCTCTTCTCCATACATTACTTGAACAGTTTTTAACTCTATAAATCTAGCTCCTCCAGCATAACAAGCAACTATATTTTGAGCTAATTGAGTATGAGGTCCTGCTGCTACTCCTAATGGACTCTCTAATCCTCTTCCACAAAATTCCATATTTTTTTCTGTATCAGCAGTTACTATTGCCTTTACATCAAATAACGATTTTTTAGTTTTATACTCAGTTAAGCATTGGTTTATCAGTTTGTCAAACGACATAGGTACCATTATATCTCTCATTTTTCCTCCATTGATCCTTTAAAGCTTTTATTTTAATTTTACTTACTTATTTTCTTATTTTATTTCTTTTTTTCCATGTTCATTAAATATGATATTTAATATCACAACAGATAAACATCCTAATGTTACTGGACTGTGGAATAATATATTTCCCCATGCAGGTACATGTTTATAGATTTGTGGTACTGCTATTGGAACTAATGATAATCCTACACTTGTAGCTACTATTATTAGATTCTTATTTCCAACATAGTTTACCTCTCCTAATTTTTTTATTCCTCCAGCAGCAACTATACCAAACATTACTATTCCTGCTCCTCCTAATACTGGAGATGGAATTGATGTAAATATTGCTGTAATTTTTGGAAAGAAACTAACAATTAATAAAATAACTCCAGCTGCTGTTCCTGCAAAACGACTCTTTTCCCCAGTTATTGCAACTATTCCAACGTTTTGTCCAAATAGTGCATGTGGGAATGAGTTAAAAAATCCAGCAAACACAGATGATAATCCATGTGCTCTCAATCCTGCTATTAATCTCTTCTCATCTTTTTCATCAACACCACAAATATTTGAAAGGTTTAATTGATTTCCTGTTGATTCAGTTAAAATTACCAATTGTACTAATAACATTGATAAAACAGAAGTTAATTCAAATTTTGGAAAACCAAATTCTAATGGAGTATTAATTGTTACCATTCCAGCCTCTTTTACAGCACTGAAATCTGCAACTCCCATAGGAATAGCTATAAGTGTTCCAGCTATTATTCCTACTAAAATAGCTATATTTCCTAAAAATCCCTTAGATAATTTTTGTATTCCTAAAATAATAACTAAAGTTATCATTGCCAAAGATAAATTTTGGAAATTTCCAAACTCTGGAGCTGCTGGGTTTCCCCCTCCTGCCCATCTCACTGCAACTGGTATAAGAGAAAGTCCCATTGTAGTAACTACAACACCAGATACTAAAGGTGGGAAAAATTTTAATAATTTTCCAAATAATGGTGCTATTAAAATACTGAATATACCAGATGCTATTGTAGCTCCAAACATTACTTGAAGTCCTAAAATTGGGTTATCTCCCCTATAAGTTAAAGCTATTGCCGAAAGAGCAGCTACCCCTGCAAAACTAACTCCCTCTATCATTGGAAGTCTAGAACCTACTATCCCCTTTATTCCAATTGTTTGTAATATAGTTCCAATTCCTACCATCATAAAAGATGCACTTACTAATGAGTGAATCTCTGTAGAAGATAATCCTAAAGCATTTCCTATTATAATAGGTACTGCCATAGCTCCTGCACACATAGCTGCAATATGTTGTACTCCTAAAAGAAACAGGTCTCCTAAACCTAACATCTTATCTGTTGGATGTACTTTTTCCACTGTTTTTCCCTGCATATTTTCCTCCTCAACTATTACATTCTATTCCATAATTTTTTTGCTACTTCTCTCGAAGTTTTAAAAATTTCTTTCTCATCGATTCCTATTAGCTTTCTATCTTTCATTACAACTTTTCCATCAATAATAGTTGTAACTACATCTTTTCCAGTAAATCCAAATAAGATATGTGAATTAATATTATTTTCATTCATTGGAGTTAATGGATCATAATCTACAACAATCACATCTGCTAGGGCTCCCTCTTTTAGAATTCCCAACTCTCCATCAAAGTATCTAGCCGCTATCTTTCTATTATTTTCAAACATAGAAACAGGAACTTCTCCCCAAGCTACAGAAGGATCTTGTTTTACATGTTTATGAATTATATTAGCAACTTTCATCGATTCAGTCATATCACTTGTATATCCATCAGTACCAAGTCCAATTAACACTCCCTTTTTATGTAACTCTAAGAATGGTTGGCATCCTACAGCATTTCCCATATTTGATTCTGGATTGTGTACTACCATAGTATTTGTATCCTTTAAAATATCTAACTCTTCATCAGTTACATGAATACAGTGAACAGCTATAGTTTTCTCTCCTAATATATTCATATCTCTTAATCTTTCAACTACTCTTTTTCCATATTTTTCTAAACATTGCTCTAAGTCATCTATTCCTTCAGCAACGTGAACATGATACCCTGCATTTAGCCCTTTTAATTTCTCGTCACATAGTCTCAATGTCTCATCTGATAAAGTAAATGAAGCATGTAGTCCAAACATTCCTTTTATCATATTTTGATCATCATTATTATATTTTTTTATGAAATTAATATTTTCTTCTATCCCTTCAATAGCAATTTCTTTTCCATCTCTATCTGATACTTCATAACATAAACATGTTCTAAGCCCCAAATTCTTAGCTGCTTTTGCTATTGCTTCTAAGCTTCCTGTAACTGCATATGGACTTGCATTGTGGTCAAATACTGTTGTTACCCCTTTTTTTATACAGTCTATATAAGTTGTATATGCACTATACTCTAAGTCTTCTAAAGATAATTTTTTATCTATCTTCCACCATAAATTTTCTAATATTTCTAAAAAGTTTTCATTAGGTTTTCCTGATGATGCCATTCCTCTAGCAAAGGCACTGTAAATATGATGATGAGTATTTATAAATCCAGGCATTATAACCTTTCTTTCTACATCCACTATCTCACTATCATAATATTTTGCTAAAATATTATCAGTTGTATCTACTGCTATAATCTGATTCCCTCTAATAACAATTGCTCCATTTTCTATATATGGCCTATTTTTATCTTGAGTTATCACTCTTCCATTTTTTAATATCAAAATTATCCCTCCTGATAAAATATCTTTACTGAGATAATATAAGCAAATAATATGCCAAAAAATAAAAAAATTACCTTGTTTTATTAAGGTAATTTTCTTATTTATACAGTGCATATTTAGTGCATGTATATTTTTTATAAAAATATACGCACAACTATTTTTTTCTTTTTTTTATTTTAAAACATTTTTTATAAATCAAAATTATTTCAATGTTTTTTTGTGATAATTTATTTTATCATTATGATAAAACTATAATTTATATTTCTCTATTTTTCTATATAGAGTAGCTATTCCTATTCCTAATTTCTCAGCACATATATTTTTTCCATTGGTATCAGCCCCATATATTTGCAATGCCTTTGCTATCAATCTTTTTTCACTCTCTTCCAATGTTATTATCTCAGTATCATTAACTTCACTTTTTCCGCTCTCATTCTCACTATATTTCCCATTACTTTTTAAGTTTTTCTTTAGGTACTCTCTTGTTTCATTGTCTATATTACCATTTTCATCAGCCATATTTATTAAAAATTCCACACTATTTTCCAACTCTCTAACATTTCCAGGCCAATTATGTTTTAAAAATATCTCCATTATTTCATCATCAATGTGAAGCCTTAATCCACCTAAACTTTTACTATATTTATTATTTAAAAAACTAGAAAGTAAAGCTATATCCTCTCTTCTTTCTCTTAAAGCTGGAATTTTTAAAGGGATAACATTCAATCTATAATAAAGATCTTCTCTAAATTTTCCTTCCTTTACCATTTTTAATAGATTTTTATTAGTAGCAGCTATCACTCTGATATTTAAATTTATCAATTTATTTGAACCTATTCTTACTATCGTTCTCTCTTGTAAAACTCTTAAAAGTTTTACTTGTAAGAAAAGTGGCATCTCTCCTATCTCATCTAAAAATATTACTCCATTATTAGCTAACTCAAACTTTCCTACCCTTCCTTCATTACTAGCACCACTAAATGCTCCTTTTACATAACCAAAAAGTTCACTTTCTAGTAAGTTTTCAGGTATGGCACCGCAGTTAATTGCAATAAATGGCTGTTTTGCTCTATCACTACAATTATGTATTGCTCTTGCTATCAGTTCTTTCCCTGTTCCACTCTCTCCCATTATTAAAACTGTTGATTGGGTTTTAGCTATTTTTTTTATCCTCTCCTTTAATTTACTCATCTTTTCAGAGTTACTAATAATATCTTCTAAAAAAACATTATTTGGAGCATACTTATTTTTAGAAATCTCTTTATTTTTATCACTATCAAAATTTTCAAAAAGAAATATTTTATACTCATTTGCTGAAAAACCTGTCACTGGAATTAATGTTCCCATTAACATATATTTTTCTCTATTAATTTCAGCTGAAAAAATATCTTTTCCAAAAAGTGCCTCATTTTTAGGAATAATATTTATCCTCTGATAAGCTAGACTGAAGCCATTTTCTATTTTTAATTCTTTTAATGCAAGCTCATTTCCATCTAAAATTTTTCCTTCATTATCAATAATCAAAACACATTTATCATAATTATTAATAATCTGCTTCATTATTCCCATTATCTCTTTTTTTTCTAGTTCTTCCTCTAGTTCAAATATCTTTCCAGATATAAAATCTGCTATCTTCTCAGTAAATTTTAGATAGGTTTCCATATTTTTTAAAAGTCTTCTTCTATCCTCTTCTGTAAAACAAACTAACCCTATGACTCCAATAACTTCATCTTTATAAAAAATAGGAGCAGATATCTCTAAAGTCTCTATACAACTATCTTTATATTTACATTTTTCACAAAGTTCATCCTCTTTGGGATCCATTATTATCCTACTTTTTTTACTTTCAAATACATGTTTATATACTATACCTTTACAAGGTTCATTTATATTTTCACTGTACTGTCCAGTTCCAGCTATTCTTACTAAACTTTCATCTACTATCTCCACATCACATCTAAGTATATCAGCTATTATCTCTGCATAATCTTTTACATAATTCTGTATCTTTTTTAACAATGACATATTTCACCTCAAAATACTTTTATTTTTTATATTATAACATACTTCATATCAATTTAAAAAAATTTGCAATAAAAAGAATTTTTATAATTAAAAAATAGGTTAAATAAAAAAGGAAAAAATTTACTTCAACCTCTTTATAAAAATATAAACTATTGAAAATAAATTTTTTCCCTCTACATTGTTAAACTCTTTAAACTATTATTTTTTTATTCTTAATACTTTACCAGAAATAGCCTTTGTAGCTTCAAAATTATCTATTGCTAGAACTCCATTTACCATTACATGACTAATTCCTTCTGGCTTTTGAATTGGATCAACAAATGTTCCTTTATCTATAGTTGTATTCTCATCAAATATAACTATATCTGCAAAGTATCCCTCTTTTATTAATCCTCTATCTTCTAACTTGAAAGTTTTAGCTGGTTTATGAGTCATCTTATAGATAGCTTCTTCAAGAGTTAAAGCTTTCATCTCTCTTACAAATTTTCCTATTACTCTTGGGAAAGATCCATATACTCTTGGATGTGGTTTTCCTGCAAGTAATCCATCTGTACATACGTTACTCTCTTCTCTTGTTAAGAATGTTACCACATGCTCATCTTTTCCATAGTAATCATACATTCCTACTGCATTTTCTTCCTCTTTTAATAGATCAAATACAGCATCAAATTTATCTTTTCCTCTTAATTCTGCTATCTCTAATAGATTCTTACCTATACAATCTTCATTAGCCTTTGTTTTTACTGATGTTACATAGATTCCTTCAAATCCAGCAAAATCTATAAAGTTGTCCCAACCAGGAATTCCATTGATTATATCATGTTTCATTCTCTCTCTGTCTGCTGGATTTCCTAATCTTTCAACTAGTTTATCTGTTCCTCCTGCATGTGCCCAAGGTGGAATGATTACTCCTAACATTGTACTTCCTGCTACATATGGATATTGGTCATAAGATATCTCTATTCCCTCTTCTTTACATCTATCTAATAGAGCAATAATTCCTTCTATTAAATGCCAGTTATTTTTTCCACAAATTTTAAAGTGAGAGAAGTGTATCTTTACTCCACTTTCTTTTGCTATTGTTATAACCTCTTCCATAGATTCGATCATTGTATCTGCTTCACTTCTTTGGTGAATTACAAGTGGTCTGTCATATTCAGCTGCCACTTTACAAATCTCTATCATCTCTCTTGTATCTGAATATGCACATGGAATGTAGATAAGCCCAGTAGAAAGTCCTGCAGCTCCCGCTTCCATCTCTCTTCTAGTTATCTCTTTCATTTTCTCAAGCTCTTCATCAGTAGCTACTCTTGCTTCTAATCCCATAGCTTCCATTCTGATATTTCCATGAGGTACTAGATAAGATTCATTTGGAGTACATCCTCTCTCTTCTATAAGTTTAAGATAGTTATCAGTAGTTTCCCAATCCCATCCTAACTCATCACTATCACCATCTAATCCAGCTAGATTTTTTCTCCAAGAACTTACATACTCTTTTGGTAATGGAGCCATAGAGATTCCATCTTGTCCTAGTACTTCTGTAGTAATTCCTTGACGAAGTTTTGGTTCAACAAATGGTTCTATTAATACTTTTAAATCTGAGTGGCTATGAGTATCAATAAATCCAGGAGCAACTATTTTACCAGTAGCATCTATTACTCTATCTGCCTCTTCATCTATTTTCCCTATTTTTAGAATTCTTTCATTTTCAATTAAAATATCAGCTACAAATCTAGCACTTCTACTTCCATCTATAACTGTTCCATTTTTTATTAGAATTTTTGACATGAAAATTCCTCCTCTAATTTTTGAGTTACTTTCTTTTAAAAATTTATTTTTTACTAACAACTATCTCTCTTTATAATAAAGAGTATTGACTGATAATTTTATCAAATCAATACTCTTCATACACTGAATATTTATTACTTAGCTAAGTAAGCTTTTAATATTGCATAGAATCCTTCTGTTACTTTGAATAATTGATCTAATTCTATGTACTCATCTATTGTATGAGCAATATTTTCTTTTGATGGTCCATATCCTATTGTTCTTATTCCTTTTTCTCCTCCATAGTGAGAACCATTTGTACAGAAGTTATAATGCATTATTGTTGGATCTTGTCCAATTCCTTTTAATGCTTCTACTGCTTTTTGAACATACTCTTCTTTCTCGTCAAATAACCATCCAGGGAAGAATCTCTCTCCAGTTATTTCATTTCCTGTCCAACACATCTCTTTTCCTACTGCATAAGAAACTTTTGCTTTTAATGTTTCATCTTCTTTCATCATTCTATCTAATAATTCTTGTAATGGAGCTAATACAGACTCAGGAGTTTCTCCTACTAAAAGTCTTCTGTCATAAGTTGCTCTACAATAGTCAGGTACTACTGATGCTCCTGGATATGGAGATGATTTAATATCAGTTAATTCTAGGATTCCATATCCTAAATCTTTGTGATGAGTCATAGGTAATTTTTGAATTTCTCCTATTATCTTCATCATTTTATATACAGCGTTGATTCCTTTTTCTGGGTTAGCTGAGTGAGCTGGTTTTCCGAAAGTTTCTACAACTATCTCTCCTCTTCCTCTTTGTCCTATTTTAAGATTTAATTGAGATGCCTCTCCAATTATTACGATATCTGGATTTACATAGTTACTGATCTCTCTTGCTGCTACCCCTTCGAAACACTCTTCATGTACTACTCCTGCCATGAATATTTCTCCAGCAAACTCTTTTTTAAGGTCTTGTGCTAAGTAAGCTCCTGCTAACATCATTGCACATACAGAACCTTTCATATCTGTAGTTCCTCTTCCAAATAGTTTTCCATCATGAACTTCTCCACCAAATGGTTTTTCAGTCCATTTTTCTGCATCTACTGGAACTGTATCAATGTGTCCATCCATTAATACTTTTGGTCCCTCATATTTTCCTTTGATTGATCCAATTACGTTTCCATATTTGTCTATATGAACTGTATCATATCCTACTTCTTTCATTACCTTTTCAATATACTCTACTACTTCTTTCTCTTCTCCAGAGTAACTTCTTCTTTGAATTAAATTGCTAAGTGTTTCTATTAATTGTTGTTTTCTTGCTTCAGTTAACATTTTACCCTCCATCTCTTTTCAATAATATTTTTTATACTAATCTACAAACTACTTTATAAACTATTTATTTGGGTGAGATCCATTCCATACTACGTTTTTATAACCTTCTACGTCAGTATCTCCCTCAGTACTGATACATAAAATTCTTGAGTTTTCATCAATTTTTAATGCTTTCATCAATTCTGCAAACTCTTCTTTTTTCTCAGATAATACTGTGAATAATCCAAGTCCTACTGCTCCTGATTCTCCTGAAATTACTCTTTGGTCATTTCCTAGAGGTGAAGATAATACTCTCATTCCTCTCGCTGCTATTGAATCATCACAAGATACAGAGAAATCTGAGTTGTCTCTTAAAATTTTCCAGCTGATTGTATTAGGTTCTCCACAAGCAAGTCCAGCCATTATTGTAGTTAAATCTCCAGTTACATTGTGAGGTTTTCCATCATTAGCTTCCATTGATTTATAGATACAGTTAGCTCCATGTGGTTCGCAAATTACAGTTATAGGTCTGTCATCTCCATATAGGTGAGATAAGTATCCTTGAACTGCTCCTGCAAATGATCCTACTCCAGCTTGTAAGAATACGTGAGTTGGTTTCTCCTCTTTTGCAGCTTCTAATTGCTCAACAATTTCATTAATTATTGTTGAATATCCTTGCATAATCCATAATGGTATCTCTTCATATCCATCCCAAGCTGTATCTTGTACCATTATCCATCCATGCTCTTCTGCACCTTTGTTTGCTAATCTTACTGCATCATCATAGTTTAAGTCAGTAATAGTTACATCTGCTCCCTCTCTAGCAATAGCATCAAATCTCATTTGAGCTGATCCTTTTGGCATGTATACTACTGATTTTTGTCTTAATTTATTAGCTACCCATGCTACTCCTCTTCCGTGGTTACCATCTGTAGCAGTAACAAAAGTTACATCTCCAAGTTGTTTTTTAACTTCATCAGAAATAAGAACGTTAAATGGAAGTTCGCTCATATCTTTTCCTAATTTTTGGCTAAGATATTTTCCAATCGCATAAGATCCTCCAAGTACTTTAAAAGCATTTAGTCCAAATCTTTTAGACTCATCCTTTAACCATAATTTTTGTACTCCATAATATTTAGCTAAGTCATCTAACTCTACTAATGGAGTTGCTTTATATCCAGGAAGACTTTTATGAAATTCATAAACTTCCTTCATCTCTTTTTCTTCAAATCCAACTAATTTCTCTTTTGTATAATTTACATCTCTACTTTTTGTGTTGTGTACCCATTTTAATAATTCCACTAGAACTCCTCCTTAATATTTTTATACTTTACACTATTAATAAAGCAAAAAATATGCCAAATATAAAAAAATTTTTTTTGTTCATTATTTGTTTTTTATGTATAATTTATAGTTCCTTTTCAATATTTTTTCTCTTTCCTCTATCAAAACGAGAATTTTTTATTGTAATGATAAAAATTAAAGAGCAAGTCTAGTATAACTTATTGATTAATAAAATTATCTCTATCTTGCTCCAACTATTTTTTATATTAATTTAATTGTTTAATATTTACCATTGTGTAACATCATATCTTTTCCAATTTCTCTTTCTAATACTAATGTTATCTCCACTTTTTCATTAGTATTTAACATCTCTCTCACATCATCAGCTATCTCTCTAGCCAGTTTATCATAAGACCCCTTATCAAATTTTCCCCAACCTCCATCACCAGAGAAAGATTCTATCTCTATATTTACAAAAGGTTGTCCATTAAATACTCCCATATCAATTCCATCTACATCTAGAGTATTCTTTCTATTATCAGTTAGTACACTGTACTTTAACTCTAGTTTATCCTCTACATAATCATATTTATCATCTGCCACTGCCATAATTGATGTCACTAAAAATAATCCCATTAATAATTTTTTCATAATTTATACCTCCTTAACTTTCTCTTCTCTTCTTATGCTATAATTGTATAGTATAAAAATTAAAATAAAATTAAAATCGTATAATTTTTTATATTTTATACAAAACTTTTATCTTGCCACTTTCTACTTTTCCATCTAATATACATTGCTATTCCTCTACACCATTCATCAGCAGCATTGGCTATCCATATTCCAACCAATCCCCACCCTAATTTTAAACCAAATATATATGAAAAAGGTACTGCCACTATAAAAATAAATATTATTCCCATAAACATCGGAAATTTTATATCTCCAGCAGCATGTAGTGAGTTTATTATTACTATATTGTATACTCTTCCTACCTCTAAAAGTATCATCAATGGAAAAACTTTTAAAGAAGCTTCTAAAATATTTATATCCTTTGTAAATATTCCCATTATAGGTTCTCTCAGTAGTACAACTGTTGAAGTTACTACAACTGCTAATATAACTGATAACTTCAAACTTTTAAAACATTTATCATAAGCTTCCTCTATCTCTTTTGCTCCTACTAATTGTCCCACCTGTATAGCAGTAGCATGACCTAAAGCTATTGAAAATGTCATAATAAAGCTAGCTATCAACATAAGATAGGTTCTAGATGTTATCATAGTAGCTCCCATAGTATTTATCATAGCCATTATTATTAGCTGCCCTACATTCCAAGCTAAATTTTCTCCAGCAGTGGGAATTCCTATTGAAAGTATATTTTTAATCATACTAAATGGAAAAGGTGTTAAGAATTTTTTTCTAAATTTAAATTTACAATAGTGGCTCATTACAAGAAATCCTACTACACAACCTATTGCTCTAGATACTACAGTTGATATTCCAACTCCTGTTGGTCCCAGTATAGGCATTCCCAACCATCCAAATATAAACATTCCATTTCCTAAGATATTTAATAGGTTAACTCCAATATTTACAAAAAGCATCTGTTTAGGATTTCCATGGCTTTTCATAACAGCACCACAAGTTAAAGTTATCCCTTGAAATATACACAGTCCTCCAACTAATTGGAAATACATCTTTCCTATCTCAATAAGTTCTCTAGGAAGTTGAATTTTTTCTAGAATAAAATCTGAAAAAATAAAATATGCTCCTCCCATAACCAATCCTAAAATTACATTTACCACAAGGGATACAGTTATTACCTCTTGAACCTTTCTTTTATTTTTAGCTCCTATAAATTGAGCACATAGAATACTTGTTGCGAGATTTATAAAACCAAAAATTACGTTTTGAATATTTAAAACCTGGCTTATTCCTCCAACTGCTCCTACAGCTTTATCACTATAGTGTCCCAACATGATAGTATCTATATTTCCTACTACGGTAATTAAAAGTAATTCAAAAAAAATAGGAATTGTCAACGATACCAATGATTTAACTTTAATACTGCTCATTTTTCCTCCAAAATTCTAGTTATTCCACTCTTCGTATTTATATATTTTATAATTTTTTTTATAAAAAATCTAGTATATTTACTATATTTTTAACAAATATGATATAATATAAACAATATATAATTTAACTTTATAAAGGAGTATTTATGGAAATAATTAGTAAAGATAAACCAAAAGGAAAAGCTTATTCAATTAATAAAAAAATGAAAAAGGCAAAAAGATTAGAAGAGGAAAAAAAATTCAGAAGATTAACTGAAAATAAAAGAAAAAATGCTGAAAATAGAAAAGAAAGAGCTATTGAAAGAGCTGAAGCTCAAAGAGCATCTGAAGTTATTTTAAAGGGATTTTCTAAGGGAATGCTAATAATCTCTATAGAGGGAAAAGAGGAAAAAAGAGCTCCTATTTTTGATAAGAAGAAAGTTACTCAAAAAAATATAGCTGAAGAGATTGATAATTTTGAAATAAAGCTTTATGGAAATAACTGGAAAATCTCTATCCTACAAGGATACAGTGAACTTCGTGATCAATTGATCTGGGAAATATCTGAAGAGATATAACAAAAATCCCCTAGAATTATCTAGGGGGTTCTTGTTGTTTGTTATCTAATATATAAAATATTTTGGGGAAAGATTTATTATGCTCTTATAATACCATATAATTATGACAAATTTGTTACAGATTAATAAATTATTCCTCACTATTTTTCTTTTCAAAACTAATTAGTATTGGTGATCCATCAAATCCGAAAGCTTCTCTAAACTTATTTTCAATATATCTAGCATATGAGAAATGGATTAATTCTGGATAGTTACAGAATAGTGCAAATCTTGGTGGAGCAACAGATACTTGAGTAGCATAGTTAATCTTAACAACTCTACCTTTTCTAGTAGGTGGGTTGTTCATAAGTACAGCTTCTTTAAGCACTGTATTTAAGATACCAGTAGATATTCTCTTGTTATACTCTTCAAATATTTGATCAGCTATCTCTAAAAGTTTTGTAGTTCTTTGTCCTGTTAAAGCTGAAACAAATTCTATTGGAGCATAACTTAAGAATGGTAACTCTGCATAAAGCTTCTCTCTCATCTTCTCCATAGTATTAGATTTTTTATCTACTAAATCCCACTTATTAACTACTACAATTATAGGTTTTAACTCTTCAGCTGCTATTCCAGCTATTCTTTTATCTTGCTCACTAAGTCCCTCTTTACCATCTAACATAAGTAAACATACATCTGCTCTTTTGATAGTTTTTATAGCTCTTAATACTGAATAGTACTCTAGACTCTCTTCAACTTTTGATTTTCTTCTGATACCAGCAGTATCTATTATCATATATTTTTTCTCATCAAACTCTACAATAGTATCAATAGCATCTCTTGTAGTTCCAGCTATATCACTTACTATTGTTCTCTCTTCTCCTGAAAGTCTATTAACTAGAGAAGATTTTCCAGCATTTGGCTTTCCGATGATAGCAAGTTTTAATACATCTTCTTCCTCTTCTGGAATATCAATCTTCTTAATCATATCAGTTACCATATCTAGCATATCTCCAAGGTTTACCTTATGTCCTCCAGATATTGGAATTAGATGTTCAAATCCTAGTGCCCAGAAATCATAAACATCATCTTGTTGCTCTAAGAAATTATCTATCTTATTTACACATAGAATAATTGGCTTATTTTTCTTTCTTAAGATATAAGCTATCTCTTCATCTAATGGATTTACCCCACATTTTCCATCAACAACAAATAAAATTACATCTGCTTCATTCATAGCAACTTCTGCTTGTTGTTTAATTTTAGTCATCATAAAGTCGTTGTTTCTTGGTTCAAGTCCTCCAGTATCTACTACTACAAACTCAGTCCCATTCCACTCAGTTTCTCTATATAGTCTATCTCTTGTAACTCCTGGCATATCATCAACGATAGCCACTCTATCTCCTACTAAGTTATTAAATAGTGTTGATTTTCCCACATTTGGTCTTCCAACTATTGCAACAATAGGCTTCATTTTTACCTCCTTATCTCTTTCTCTCTTTATTATTAAAATTTTTCTTTACTTGTTTTAAACTTGATTGTTTTTCATTTCCTATATTTTTATTCCCACTTTTACTTTTTATACTTTTTTCCTGTGGAATAACTATATCTTTTTGTTTCTGTTTTTTCCCATTATCTTTTTCAACAAACATCTTTTTCATCGTAAATGGATTTATCTCTGTATAATACATTAAAGTTGAATATGTTGATGGAGTTGGAGTAAATATTTGTACCTGTTCAGGATTTACTTTTAACTCTGCAGAAGCAAATCTCTTAAGATCTAACATATCCTTTTCATTACATCCTGGGTGGGCAGCTATAAGATAATAAGTTAAAAATTGCTTTAATCCATACTTTTCATTTATCTTATAAAATCTCTCTTTAAACTCTTTTAACAGAGATTTTCCTTGTTTTCCCATAAGAGATAAAACTTTATCTTCTGTATGTTCTGGAGCTATTTTCATCTGTCCAGAAACATGATCTTTTACAATCTCTTCTAAGTATAGTTGCCCACATCTCTTATCATCTAAAATCATATCATATCTTATTCCAGATGCAATAAAAATCTTCTTTATTTTATCAATTTTCTTTAATTTTTTCAACAACTCAATTTGTTTATTGTGATCAATCTTTAAAGCAGGACATTTTTGAGGATATAGACATCTTCTATCTTGGCAAGCTCCTAACTTCAATTTTTTTGTGCATTCAACTTGATACATATTAGCAGTAGGTCCACCTACATCTGAAATATACCCTTTAAACTTTGGAACTGAAGCAAGGGTTTTAACTTCATTAATTATCGAATCATCACTTCTTGAAATAACTGTACGCCCTTGATGAATAGCAATTGCACAGAAATTACACTCTCCATAACACCCTCTATGAGTAGTTACTGAATTTTTAATTGTATCTAATGCTCTTACCTCTCCCATCTGTTTATAATATGGATGTATATCTCTTTCAAAATCCATAGAATATATTTCATCTAACTCTTCAGATGTAAAATTCTCACTTGGAGGATTTTGAATTAGGTATCTATCTCCACATTTTTGATATAATCCTTTAGCAGTTATAGGATCACAATTTATATAAAATTTATTAAATGCATCTATAAATTTTAACTTATCAGCCACACACTCTTCATAAGAAGGAAGTTCTATATAATTTTCATTCTTATCTTTTGCTATATAGGAAAGCCCTCTTATTCCTCTCCACTCTCTTCCACCTTTTAAGGCTTTAGCCAATGCCAACATAGATTTTTCTCCCATACCATAGGATAAAATATCTGCCTTAGCATCAAATATTATTGGTCTTCTTAGAGAGTTACTCCAATAATCATAATGAGTTATTCTTCTTAAACTTGACTCTATTCCACTAATTACAATTGGAATTTCATAGTTTTTAAAATATCTTTTTATTAAATTTGTATAAGCTATTACTGCTCTGTCTGGTCTTTTTGTATTTTCTCCACCAGGGGTAAAGTCATCTTGTTTTCTTCTCTTTTTAGTAGCAGTATAATTTGCTACCATAGAGTCAACACAACCACCTGAAACAGCCCAATACAATTTAGGAACTCCTAATCTTTTAATATCTATTTCACTATTTATATCTGGTTGAGCTATAATACCTACTTTAAATCCATGTTTTAATAACCATTTTCCAATTACAGCACTACCATTATAAGAACTGTCTATATATGTATCTCCAGATACTAAAATTATATCTAACTCTTCCCAACCTAATTTTTTTACCTCTTCTATCGTAGTAGGTAAATACATAACATCACCTGTTCCTTTATAATTTACCCTTTATTCTACCATATTTTATAAAATTTTACGAACTATTTTTAAAAAATATAAATAAAAAGGACTGTTGTAAATTTTACATCAGTCCCTCTATATATAAATTTCTAACCCTTTAATTAGATTCTATTTTTTCTTAGCATATTTGATAGAGTCAAATGCAACTGCTACTATTATGATAAGTCCTTTGATAATATATTGCCAGTAAGGATTTACTCCAATATAAGTTAATCCATAGTTGATAACTGTTAATAAGATAACTCCTGTTACAACTCCAGAGATTTTTCCAACTCCTCCATAGAATGAAACTCCTCCAATTACACATGCTGCAATTGCGTCCATCTCATACATATTTCCTAAGTTGTTAGTAGCTGAACCAATACGTCCTGCTTCTAAGAATCCTCCAAAAGCATAGAAGATACCAGATAGTGCATAAAGTTTTATTAATGTCCAGTGAACGTTTACCCCTGATACTTTAGCTGCTTCTATATTTCCTCCAACAGCAAATACATTTTTACCAAATTTTGTTTTATTCCATAATACCCACATAATTACTGTAGCTATTAAAGCATAGAAAATTAAATAAGAGATTGTAAATCCACCAATATCAATATACCCTTGAGCAAAAGAAGTATATTTTTCAGCAAAACCAGCTATTGGAGAACCACCAGCAAAATCATAATAAAGTGAGTTAATACCATAAACTATTGTCATACTACCCATTGTAACAATGAATGGGTGTAGATTTAGTTTTGCTACTGCAAGTCCATTTAGAGCACCAATTACCATACCAACTAACATAACTATTGCTATTGCACCAAAAAGTGGGAAGTCTTGCATATTTGGATATACCTTATGAGCAGTTGTTGCTGCTTGTAAAAGTGTAGCTGAAATTACTGCTGAGAATCCAACTTGTCTTCCTACTGAAAGGTCAGTACCTGTTGTAACAATAAGTCCTGCAACCCCTAAAGCTATAATAAGTCTTACTGATGATTGTGTTAAGATATTTTTAAAGTTTCTTATACTTAAGAATGAAGGCTCTTTTATAATAATAAGAACTAACATTATTAATAATACAAGATAAAGTCCACTTTGAATTAAAAGTTTTTTATAGTCAATATTTCCATCTTTTGTACGTATACTCATTTTCTTCTCCTCTTTCTCTTTAAATATTTCAAATTATAGATATTTAGCTGATAATGTCATTATCTCTTCTTGAGTTGTTTCAGAAGTTTTTACTATTCCAGCTACTCTTCCATTACTCATAACAAGTATTCTATCTGTTACTCCTAATAACTCTGGCATCTCTGAAGATATCATTATAATTCCCTTATCTTTTTTAGCAAGCTCTATCATAAGTTGATAAATCTCATATTTTGCTAATACATCTATACCTCTTGTAGGTTCATCAAGCATTAACACATCTGGTTCAGTTAATAGCCATCTTCCTAATATAACTTTTTGCTGATTTCCTCCAGATAAAGAACCTATTGAAGTATTTTGTGAAGGTGTTTTTACATGCATACTATCTATTACCCATTGAGTATCTTCCTTCATACCTTTATCATTTAATAATGCTAATAATGGATTTTTTCCTTTATATCTATCCAAGTTTGAAATAGTGGAGTTAAAGTTTATATCTAACATTCCATATATTCCTGTTGCTCTACGTTCCTCTGTTACAAGAGCAAATCCATTAGCTATTGCTTCATTTGGATTATGATTTTTTACCTCTTTCCCTTTAATAGTTATTTTCCCACTTGCTTTTTCTCTCATTCCGAATATTGTTTCAACAATTTCAGTTCTTTTTGAACCAACTAGCCCAGCTATTCCAAGTATCTCTCCTTTATGTAAATCAAATGTTACATCTTGGATTGAAGGTTGGTACAATGCTGTTAGTCCTTCTACTTTTAATATCTCCTCTTTTACTGTATTATCTTTTGGTGGGAAACGATTTGTTAAGTCTCTTCCTACCATCATATTTATAATTTGTTCAGTAGTTAAATCTTTTACTGACTCAGTTGCAATCCATTTTCCATCTCTCATTATTGTAATATCATCTGATATTGCCTTTATCTCTTCCATCTTATGTGAAATATATACTATTCCACAACCTCTTTCTCTTAATTTATTAATGATTTTAAATAGATGGTCTACCTCTTTTTCAGTTAATGATGATGTAGGCTCATCCATTACTATTATTTTTGAATTATATGAAACAGCTTTTGCTATCTCTACCATCTGTCTTTCAGATACAGCTAAATCTCCCATCTTAGCACGTGGGTCTACACTGATATCTAAATCTTCAAATATCTTTTTAGTATCTTCATACATTTTTTTCTCATCTATAAAGAATCCTTTTTTAGGATATCTTCCTAGCCATATATTATCTAGAATATTTCTTTGTAAAACTTGGTTTAACTCTTGGTGTACCATTGAAACTCCATTATCTAAAGCTTCTTTTGCAGATTTAAAATTTATCTCTTTCCCTTCAAATATGATACTCCCAGAATCTTTTTCATAAATTCCAAATAAGCATTTCATCAAAGTTGATTTTCCAGCCCCATTTTCTCCCATTAGAGCATGTACTGAATGAGGTCTTACTTTTAAGTTAGCACCATCTAGTGCTTTTACCCCAGGAAACTCTTTAGTTATATTGCTCATTTCCAATAAGTATTTAGTGTTTTCCATAATGTTCTCCTTCTCTTATAAAAAAGGGGAAATTGTAATACAATTCCCCTTGTTAACATTAACTTTACTAATTAATCCTATTTGAATTGTGCTGCATTTTCTTTATCTATTCCAATACTTGGAATTAATAATTCTTTTTCTACTAATTGATATGAAGTTCCTTCTGTTGCTGCTTTACCTTGAGCTAAGTTTACAACCATATCCCAAGTTCCTTTTCCTTGTCCTTGAGCATCATTAAGAACTGTTCCTGCCATCTCTCCAGCTTCAATCTTAACTATTGCTTCTGGTAATGCATCTACTCCATATACTGGTAACATTTTTCCAGTTGCTTTTAATGATTCGATAGCTCCTAAAGCCATTCCATCATTGTTACAGATTACAACTTCAATTTTATCTCCATTAGGTCCTGATAACCATGCATCCATTTTGTCTTTTGCCATTGCAGTATCCCACATAGCTGTGTCTAAGTGTAACTCTTCTGTTTGGATTCCCATATCATTTAGAGTTTTAATAGAGTAAGTAGTTCTTGCTTCAGCATCTGGGTGTCCAGGTTCTCCTTTTATCATAACATATTGGATAACACCGTCTTTGTTAAGGTCTAATGCTGGGTTAGCTTTCCAAGCTTTTGCTATTAATTCTCCTTGTGCAACTCCTTGTGCATTTGGGTCAATTCCTACATAGTAAGCTTTGTCATATGCATCTATAACTG
The DNA here is from genome assembly GCA_019410665.1 of Fusobacterium sp. GTDB lineage: Bacteria > Fusobacteriota > Fusobacteriia > Fusobacteriales > Fusobacteriaceae > Fusobacterium_A. The sequence goes on along the minus strand of DXSD01000017.1, from coordinate 2,764 downwards.
ATTTAGCTGGTTTTTTGTTATAGAATACTACTGGTACATTTTCAGCTTTAATTTTTTCCATTACTGTTTGTCCAGCTGCTGGGTCAACTAGGTTGATTGCTAATGCATCTACACCTTTTGATAACATAACGTCTATTTGGTCATTTTGTGTTTGTTGGCTATTTTGAGAGTCGTTCATTGTTAACTCAACCTTATCTTGTACTTTTTCAGCTTCTGCTAATACAACTTTTCTATATAACGCTATAAAGTTGTCATCATATTTATAAGCAGTAAATCCAATTCTTAATTTTTCAGGTGCTTTTGCTGCCTCTTCTTTTTTCTCTCCACCACATCCTGTTAGTCCTGCTGCTAGTAATAATGCTCCTAAAATTATTCCTGTTTTCTTCATATCCCAATTCCCTCCTACAGTGTACACTGTTTATTTTACGAACTTTTTATCTTTAATACAAGATTTAAGCACGTTTTCAATTCTATATAATAGATAATAATCTTTTATTCAGATTTTGTCAAGTGTGAATATAATTTTTACAAAAACTTTTTTTCTTTTTAAAAAAAAGTATCTGTATAAATACAGACACTTTTCTAAATTCTATATAAATAATCCTACAGCTCCCTTTATTCCAGCTTCATTTCCTAGTACTCCCTGTACTATCTCTATATTTTTTAAAGTTACTGGAAGAGCATATTTTTTTAGTTTTTCCTTCACTGGATTCATTAAAATTTCTCCAGCCATAGCTACTCCTCCTCCAAGAACTATCTTTTCTGGATTGATTATATTTAATATGTTTCCTATTCCCATAGCTAAATATTCAGCTTCATAATCTACTAAATCTAAAGAAAACTCATCTCCCTCCTTAGCTGCGTCAAATATATCTTTAGCCTCTAAAGTATCCAATTTCCCATCTATCATTTTATAAAGTAGATTTTGCTTATTAACTATAAGTCTTGAAGTAGCCTCTCTTATTAATCCAGTAGCTGATGCATAGGCTTCAAAACACCCTTTTTGTCCACATCCACAAAGTTTCCCATCTTTCACAAGTTTCATATGACCAATCTCTCCACCAGCACCCATAAAACCTGAAATAAGTTTTCCATCTATATAGATTCCTCCACCTACTCCAGTTCCTAATGCTACTGTAACACTTGTTTTACTTCCTTTAGCCGCTCCATATTTAGCCTCTCCTAAAGCAATGATATTAACATCATTGTCCAATTTTGTCTCTACTCCTGATATCTCTTCCATCATAGCTTTTATATTAACATTCTCTCCCCAAGGAAAGTTTGCAAAAAAAGCTACAATACTTTGATCAATAACAGGTCCTGGTATTCCTATCCCTATACCTTTTATTTTTTTACTCTCTACTCCTAATTCCTCAGCTAATCCTTTAGCTGCTTCCCATATTCTTGTAAGAGTTCTCTCTGCTCCCTCTGAAGAAAGAGTTTTTATTACAGTGCTTTTAAAGATTTCCCCTTCATTATTTAAAATTCCTATCTTAGTATTTGTTCCTCCAAGATCAATTCCTACATAATAGTTCATTCTAATACCTCCAAGTTATTTGTTATCTCTATTATACTATATGATTTTTTATTTTTATATAATTTTTTATAAAATCATACTTCATTCAATAGTAGAAACAAAGTAAGTATTATGATATAATATTATGGAATTTATAATATTATTTTAGGAGGAGCACAATGAAAAGAAGTTTATCTGGTATTCAACCTAGTGGAATACTTCACCTTGGAAACTATTTTGGAGCTATGAAACAGTTTATAGAAGCTCAAAATAGTGGAAATTATGAAGGATTTTATTTTATAGCTGATTACCACTCTCTTACATCTTTAACTGATCCAAAATCTTTAAAAGAAAATACATATAATATAGTATTAGATTATTTAGCCTTAGGACTAGATCCAAATAAATCTACTATATTCTTACAATCAGACATTCCTGAACATGTAGAGCTTTCTTGGTTACTATCTAATGTTACACCTGTTGGTTTACTAGAGAGAGGGCACTCTTACAAAGATAAGATAGCTAAGGGAATTTTTCCAAATACAGGTCTACTTACTTATCCTGTTCTTATGGCTGCTGATATTCTTATGTATGATGCTGATGTAGTTCCTGTGGGTAAAGATCAAAAACAACATTTAGAAATGACTAGAGATATTGCTATGAAATTTAATCAACAATATGGTGTTGAATTATTTAAGTTACCAGAACCTCTTACTTTAGATGAATCTGCAGTAGTTCCTGGAGTAGATGGACAAAAAATGAGTAAATCTTATGGTAATACTATTAATATGTTTGCTAGTAAGAAGGATTTAAAAAAGCAAATTATGAGTATTGTAACTGATTCTACTCCACTTGAAGAGCCTAAAAATCCTGATAATAATATAGCTAAAATATATGCTCTTTTTGCTTCTATTGAAAAACAAAATGAGATGAAAGAGAAATTCTTAGCTGGAAACTATGGTTATGGGCATGCTAAGACAGAACTTTTAAATGCTGTATTAGAATATTTTGGAGAGGCTAGAGAGAAGAGAGAGCAACTTGCTCAAAATATGGATTATGTTCATGAGGTTTTATTTGAAGGTGGTAAAAAAGCTAGAGCTATTGCCCAAGATAAGATAATGAGAGCTAAAGAAGCTGTTGGAATTATCGGAAATATGTACAAGTATTACTAATATAAATCGACTACTAAAATCAATAAAAATTTAGTTTATTAAATAGAAAAGGAGAAAACTTTTACTTCCAATCGCT
>DXSD01000165.1 GCA_019410665.1 Fusobacterium sp. | reverse complement strand
TATAAGAGACAGCTGAATTACTATCTAAATGTTCAATCTTAGAAGCATTATATATCTCAACTTCTTGTTCTATATAATCTCCTGATTCTTCTAAAATTATTTTTTTCAAATTTAATCTATCTTTATTCCATTTTTCATCACTATTAAAACTAATTAATAGAGTTTGGAAGACATCTGCATAACCAATCTCATCTACTCTTTCATCTAAATATCTGTACTCTAAAAGTCCTAATTCTTCTCCTGTTGTAGATATTGGATATTCAAATGGAATAATCTTATTAGTAAATAAAGACGTAACTCTTCTTTTCATATCTCTATCCCTAATTTCTCCTAATAACTTTTGAAGATTAGTACTCTCTATAATATCTAAACTTTTTATATCTACCATGCTCCTAATACTTTTATAATATCCTTTATCTCTAAGATAGTTTAAAATCATAAAAAAATTTTGTAACTCTCTATAAAAATCTTCTTTTGCTGAAAAAGGAAGAGATTTTGTATTTAATATTGAATAATCTACCATAGCAACTTCTCCAATTGAATATCCCATTCATCAAAAAATCCTTTTGGCCACTCATCTATTTTTCCATTTTCATCTATTTCTATCTTCTGTACTTCTGTTTTTTCTTCCTCTTCATTTCTAGAAAAATAATAAACTAAAGCATTATTGTTATTTAAAATTCTCTCTTTAATAGCTACTCTCACTCCATTTAAAAAATGGTCACTATGGGTTTCTACTATAATCTGCACTCCAGCTTCACTTGCTTTTGCACATAGTCTTGCTATCTCAACTTGCCCTGATGGATGAAGATGAGATTCAGGATTTTCTATTATTATAATATCCCCCTTTTTAGCTTTTAAAATTGCAACTATAATAGGTAGAACATACGTTACTCCAAATCCTATATTTTGAGGTAATCTCTCTGAACCACCATATGAATATTGTAAAGTAGATTGCTGAAAATTTATATTTACAGTTGGAATTACTTTTATTCCCTTACTTATTTTAGAAAGCCAATAATCAACATTTTCTAATAGTTGATTAGAATTAGCTTCTGGATGTTGCAACTCTTTTAAAGGAATTGAACTATTTTTATTCTCTGCTAAAAAATGAATAGTGTATTCTCCATTTTTTCCAAGATTTCCTCTTAAAACATTTTCTTTAGAATATTTATATGAAGATTGTGGCACTATTCTATCTGCTGAAAGATATGTAAAATTACTTTGTGAAAAAAGTTCCTCTATATTATCACTATAATCCATTTCACAATTGATACTCTCTTCATCTTTACTCTCTCTTATGTTACTTTTAAAATTAACTTGCCCATCATTTAATTTTAAATTTAATTCTAATATATCATCCTCTGCTTTATCATATAAAATATTTTTTCCTAATCCTAAATCTAAATATTCCCCATTTATACTAAGTTTTTGAAAAATATTCTTCAAAGTTTCCATAGGTAATTCAAATGTTTTTATCATTGATCCATATATTTGAAAGTTTTGCTTTAATAATAATAATGCTTGAAGTGTTGAAGATTTTCCACTACTATTAACTCCTGTAAACAGTGTTAAAT
>DXSD01000164.1 GCA_019410665.1 Fusobacterium sp. | reverse complement strand
TAGTTAATCAACTTCTTGTAGTCTGGAGTAATTCTTAAGTTCTCCTCTTAGTAAGATAAATTTTTATTTTAACTTTGATTTTGCAACATTTCCAAGAGTATTTAAAGTATCCCAAGTCATAGCAAAAGGTGGTGCATAACATAGATCTAACATTCCTAGCTCATCAATTGTCATATGTTTATCAATAGCTGCTGCCAATACATCAACTCTTAAAACAGCACCTTTTTTCCCTACTAATTGTCCTCCTAAAATCTCTCTTGTCTCTTTATTAAAAATAAGCTTAGCAAATAGATCCTCTTGCCCAGGATAATATCCTGTTTGATTTACATCCTCTATAAAAACACAAGCATAGGGAAGACCTAAATCTATAGCTTCCTGTTCAGATATTCCAGTTCTTCCTGCTTCCATATTCATAACTTTTATAGCTGCAGAACCAAGTGTTCCAGAAAACTCTATTTCAACTCCAGCTAAATGTTCTCCTATTACTCTACCTATTTTATTAGATGTTGTAGCTAAAGGTATGTATACATTATCCTTTCTAACTTTATGATAAACACTTGCACAATCTCCAGCAGCATATACTCCATCTACATTTGTTCTTCCTTTGCTATCTATTACAAGAGCTCCATTTTTTAACATATTAAAACCTTTATTTACTAGAAACTCTGTATTAGGCTTAACCCCTATAGCTACTATTACAATATCGGCAGGATACTCCCCTTTATCAGTTTTAACTCCAACTACTTTTCCATCTTTTTCTAAAAACTCCTCTACCCTCTCATTTAAATTAAGTTGTAAATGATCCGTATTTCTTAACTCTTCCTCTAATATATCAGTAATCTCAACATCAAAACTTCCTGCTAAAACTCTTGAAGATACCTGAATGATTTGAACTTCTTTTCCTAAATGTCTAGCTGCCTCTGCTGCCTCTAAACCTATATAACCAGCACCTATTATTACAACTCTTTTATTTTCCTCTTTTAACATAGCTTTTTTCAATTCTATTCCATCTTTAAAATCCTTAAGATTGTAGATATTTTCCACATCTATATTTTTTAATGATGGTTTTACAGCAGTTGCCCCAGTTGCTATAATAATTTCATCGTAACTATCTTTAAACTCCTCATTTCTTCTTCTATCAAAAACTGTAACCTCTTTTTTATCTATATCTATATCTATTACTTCATGTAGACTTTTAACAACTATTCCATCTTTAGCAAATTGTTCTGGCTCTCTAGCTATCATAAGATTGGGATCTTCATAGAAATCTCCCACATAATAAGGAAGACCACAAGCTCCCCAAGATACTACATTTGTTTTTTCATAAACAGTAATTTCTAAATTTGAATTTAATCTTTTAGCTTTTGCAGCTGCACTCATTCCTGCTGCAACACCACCAACTATAATTATTTTTTTCATAATTACCTCCTATAACTTTTCCATAGTTATACCTCTTTTTATTTCATTTATTATAACTCTTTTATAAAAAAATTTCAATTTTTTCTTGACAATATTTCACTATTGTGATATTATATTTCTTGCGATGAAGATTGCGGGAATAGCTCAGTTGGTAGAGCGTCAGCCTTCCAAGCTGAAT
>DXSD01000163.1 GCA_019410665.1 Fusobacterium sp. | reverse complement strand
TTCTTGTAGTCTGGAGCAACTCTTAGTTTCCCACTTATTTTATTTAGATAAATTAATTATAATTTATTTTAAATAAAATATACTGATAAATAATTTAAGACACTTCCAGCTAAAACAAATAGATGCCATACTCCATGCATAAATCTAATTTTTTTCATTCCATAAAAAATTGTCCCAATAGAGTAGGCAACTCCACCTGCTATTAAAAATTTAAGAGATAGGGGACTGATCAAAGTTTTTAAATCATCAAAAACAAAGATTATCATCCATCCCATAAATAGGTAGATAAGAGTAGAGATTAACTTAAATCTTCCAGTAAAAAATATTTTAAAAATAATTCCAGCTAAAGTCATTCCCCATTGAGTAAAGAAAAGAATCCATTTTACTTGTCCATCAAAAAATCCCAATAGATATGGTGTATAGGAACCAGAAATAAGGATATAGATAGCTGAATGATCTAAAATTTTAAAAATTCTCTTTAATTTTCCAGTGTATAAAATGTGGTATGTTCCAGACATAGTATATAATAGTATTAAAGAGAAACAAAATAGCATAGAACCAATTAAATAACCTATATTACCACTTTCAATAGTTCTAACTAAAAGTGCACCAGTTCCTATCAGAGCTAAAATAACTCCAAAATAATGAGTCATGGAATTTACCCATTCTTCAACTCTTGAAACCTCATTCATAATAGCCTCCTATGGATAATAATAAAGCAAAATAAAATAGCCATTAATTACATGTGTTTTTATTAAAGATATTCTACCATATTAGTCAGGTAAAAGTATAGTTAAATTTCAAAACTTTTAGTAATGATAGCCCCTTTATCTTTCATCTCTTCAATAGATTTAGATGAATCAGTTGGAGCAAGGTTAACTCCTCTACAACCATCCTCTACTAAATATACTTTATATCCTAATTCTAAAGCATCAAGTACAGTAAATTTCACACAATAGTCAGTAGCTAATCCTAAAATATAAAGTGTGTCAATATTTTTAGATTTTAAAATTTGATTTAATTCAGTTTTTTTAAGTTTTCCATTATCAAAAAAACCGCTATAAGAATCAATTTCATTATCAGTTCCTTTAAAGATAGTAATATCAATATCCTTAGAATTTAAATTTGGATGAAATTCACTTCCAAAGGTATTTTGAACACAGTGATTAGGCCACCAAACTTGAGGAAGTCCATTTAACTCTCCAAGTTCTCCTATTTTTCCATTAGAATTATTAGCAAAACTCTTATGTAAACTAGGATGCCAATCTTTTGTTGCTACTACTAAATCACTATTTTTCCTGAATTTTTCTATTAGAGAGTTAGCTATTGAAATAACAGAGTCTCCATCTTTTACTTCTAGTGCCCCACCTTTACAAAAATCATTTTGTAGATCTACTAATAATAAAGCTTTCATAAACATCCTCCAAGAAATAATATATTAACCTATTATAACACTATTTTATAAAAAGGATAAGTATATATTGAAAATATTGACATTCTTTAAAAAATATGATAAAATAAACCGTTGTGAAATACACACATCAGTTATTTCTAAGCCAGGTGTCTCTAATTAAGAGATTGCTTAGTTTTGAGACTGATGGAAGAAAAACCAAAAGACTATTAGGAGGAAAA
>DXSD01000162.1 GCA_019410665.1 Fusobacterium sp. | reverse complement strand
GATGGTTTGTCTGTGTAGAACATCTCCTTGTCTAAACAAGAGTTTATTTAATTTTCAGAAATAGTATATATGAAAAATTCTTAAAAGTCAAACTATTTTTTAGTATAGATTTTGTAAGCAATAAGACATAGTAAAATTTGAACAACTGTAGATATTGGAGTTCCTAATCCAATATGAAAAAGAGTTATTTTTTCAAATTTACTAATAAAATATACAGCTGGAATTCTAATAAAAAAAGCTCCAATTACTCCTTGTAACATAACAAAAACAGTCCGACTACATCCGTTAAAATAACCTATAAAACAGAAAAGTACAGCAGTTAATAGACAATCAATAGCATAAGCTTTTAAATAGTTATGAGAAGCTAAAATAACATTTGCTTCGTTTGAAAAAAATGCTGAAAGATGATTTCCCCAGAAAAACGAGAGAGAACCCATTATTATTCCTGCTATAAAGGCCGTTTTAATTCCATAAAAAAGAGCTTTTTTAGAACGTTCAAAAAGTCCAGCTCCATTATTTTGAGCAACAAAAGCTGAAATAGATTGCATATAAGCAGATGCAACTAACATAAGGAAGACACAAACTTTTTCAGCTACCCCAACAGCTGCAGATTCTATAACTCCCATACTATTTACAATAACTTGAATAAATAGAAAAGAGAATTGTACAAGAAGTTCTTGTAAAGCTATTGGTATTCCTACAACTAATATTTTTTTACTTAATTTTTTATCAAAAGATATGTATTTTTTTGAAAAAGAGAAAGGTAGTTCTTTCTTAGAGATAAAAATAAGAGAGATAATAACACTTATTCCCTGAGCTGTAACAGTAGCAATAGCAGCTCCAGCTGCTCCCATTTTAAAGATAATAACTAAAATTAAATCTCCCACAATATTTATAAAGCATGCAATAGCAACAGTTATAAGTGGTGTTTTAGAATCTCCTATACCTCTAAAAACTGCTCCAATAACATTATAAGCTACAATAAAAGTAGTTCCAATTCCACATATGAATATATAAGAGCTAGTTTGTTTAAAAGCTTCTGGAGGAGAATGCATAAATTTAGTGAGTGTATCACTAAAAATTGTAACTGAAATTGTAATAAAAATAGCTAAAATAGTGAATATAGCTATTCCTACTCCTATTCCTTGCCCAGCTTCCTCTTTTTTATTTGATCCAATAGCTTGTGCAACTAAAACAGTTATTCCCATAGATAAACCTGTAATTACCATAGTAACCATATTAAAAAATTGACTTCCTGTAGCTACTCCAGATTGTTCAAAGGTTCCAGCAAATTTTCCTACAATTATTAGATCTGCTGCTCCATACATAGCTTGTAAAAATAGAGCTAATAGAACAGGAAAGGCAAAGGAAATTAATGATTTTAAAATATTTCCTTTTAATAAATTAGATTCCTTCATAAAAATTCCCCCTTATGAAAAAAAGCTGGATAAGAAACGGGAGTTTCACCCGTCATCTTATCCAGCTCCTAACTTACAATAGTTATTCACCCTCCGATGGTATTGAAATTTTAGCATACTACTAAAGTAAAGTCAAGCCAAAAATTACTTATAAATTTCACATAAATGCCATTGAAAAATAGTATTATTATATCATAAATCTTTCCCCAAAATATTTTATATAG
>DXSD01000161.1 GCA_019410665.1 Fusobacterium sp. | reverse complement strand
TGTCCAGATTGTAAAATTGTAACAGCTTTTCATCAACAAACTTAATTAAAAGTAAGTGATAAAAATGAGAGATTTTGATATAGTAGCTTTTATCTGTACAATAGTTGTAATTTTTATGATTGTTGGTTGTACTTTGTTTGTTATAAGAGAGTTGAGATATAACTTAAAATTTACAATTGTAATATTTATCTCTGTAATAATAGGATTGGGGTTAATTTGTCTTTATAATTATTTTAAGAATTTTTAAATTAGGAGTGTTTTTATTAGGAATATATGCAATATTATACTCTATCTTAAAGATGGAACAATATACATTTATGACTAGAACATTATTATTGATGGTTGTTTTTTATGTGATGATGTATATTACAAGAAATATTGAAACTTTTAGGGAGGAAAATTATGATTAGAGTAGATTTTAATAAATGTATTAAATGTAAAATGTGTATTAAGGATTGTTTTCAAGAAAATATTATATTTGAAGAGGAAAAAATAAAAATAAAAAATGATTGTATGATGTGTGGGCATTGTGTAGCTGTGTGTCCAACAAATGCTATAACTTTTGAGGGATATGAAGAAACACAAGAGTTAAAAAATTTGGATTCTAAAATAAATTCAGAAGTCTTTTTAAATTTTGTAAAATCAAGAAGAAGTATCAGACATTTTAAAGATAAAAAAATAGATAGAAATATTATCGAAAAATTATTAGAAGTTGGAAGATATAGTCCAACAGGAGCTAATATTCAAGATGTAAAATATTATGTTATTCAAGATAAATTAGAAGAATTTAAGCCACTTGTTTGGGAGGGAATAAATAATTTTGTTAATTCAGGTGAAAAGAATATGTTTCTAAGAAAATATAGAAGTCTATTTGTAGAAATGTATGAAAATCGTGGCATAAATGATAAACTTTTCTTTAAAGCACCAATGGTTTTAGTAATCACAAGTTCAAATAAAACTAATGGAGTATTAGCTGGAGATAAGATAGAGATGATGGCTAATATGATGGGATTAGGAGTCCTTTTTAGTGGATTTATAGAAATGGGAATTAATAGCAATGAAGAACTTGTTAAAAAATTTAAATTGGAAAGAAATGTTGTATGTACATGTATGTTGATAGGATATCCTGATATAAGTTATCAAAGAACTGCTCCAAGAAAAGAAATTAATATAGAGTGGTTGTAGGAGGTAAATATGAGTAAGAAAAAACTTACAGAAGAGGAACTAAGATTTAATGAGGATATTAAAAAAATTGTTTTAGATATTTTAGAAAAGAATAAAAAACCTATGATAAAAATAAAAGTATCAGATGATAAACCTAATTTATTTCAAAGTAAATTTGGAGGTTTACCATATTTGCCAAAAAATAGAGAAGTTCCTAAGGATAAAGAAAATAGAGAATTTACTCTGCTTGCTCAAATAAATATAGAAGAGTTACCAGAAAATAATATTTATCCAATGAAAGAGGGAATGTTGCAGTTTTGGATATTAAACGATGATGTTTTTGGACTTGATTTTGATAATCCTTTGGGGAATGGATATAAGATAGTATATTATAAAGAGATAGATAAAAGTGTAACAGAGGAAGAGATATTAGAGAAATATAAACCATATGAAGAAGATGAAAATTATTTTCCAATAGATGGAGAGTTTTCTTTAAAATTTGAATTAAGAGATGGTTATTGTACAGCTTCAGAT
>DXSD01000160.1 GCA_019410665.1 Fusobacterium sp. | reverse complement strand
AACGCTAAAAAACACAACTGTTTGAGTGAAACGAGTTTTGTGTTTTTAGTGAGCTAAGCCATACTTGCTCTTTATTCTTTGAACGGAAGCTATTCTTGAATTATTTATTTAAGGAGCAGAAAATGATTAGAGAGTTTTTAATGATATTTGTTATCAATTATTTTGGGGTTATTTTAAGTGAGGTACTACACCTTCCTATTCCTGGAACTATAACAGGGATGTTACTTTTGTTTGGAGCACTTTATTTTAAAATTTTAAAACTTTCTCATATAGAGAAGGCTGGAAATTTTTTACTTTTAAATATGACCATATTTTTTCTTCCTCCTTCTGTGAGTTTAATAGAAAATATAGCTTTACTTAAAACAGGATTTATTAAAATAATTATTTTAGTAACTATTTCTACACTTATTACAATGATAGTTACTGCTATGACAGTACAATATCTAATAGAGAGAGGAGAGAAGAGATAATGGAAGGAATAACAAATAACCCATTATTTGGAGTAATAATTAGTTTAGTAGCTTTTGAAATAGGGAAATTTATATTTGAAAAAACAAAGATGGCCATTTTTAATCCTCTTTTAATAGCTACAATCATAGTGATGGGATTTTTACAATTTTTTAATGTGCCTTTAAATGATTATATGTTAGGTGGCAATCTAATTGTTTTCTTTTTAGCTCCAGCAACAGTTGTATTAGCAATTCCTCTTTATCAAAAGATGAACCTACTAAAAAAATATTTTATACCAATTATTGGGGGAGGAGTAGTAGGAGCTATTGTTGCTATACTGTCAGTCATAATATTAGGAAAAATTTTAGGTATAGATCATCAACTTTTAGTTTCATTTATGCCTAAGTCTATAACTACCCCAATAGGAATAGAACTCTCTAAAATGTTAGGAGGGATTCCCTCAATTACAGTTTTTGCTATAATAATAACAGGAATTACTGGAAATGTTACTGCTCCCTTTATCTACACAGTTTTTAAAATAAAAAATCCCATAGCCAAAGGATTGGGGCTTGGGATTTCAAGTCATGCTGTTGGAACAAGTAGAGCTATTGAGATGGGAGAGGTAGAGGGAGCTATGAGTGCTCTAGCTATTGTAATAGCTGGAATACTTACAATCATTTTAGCTCCAATTTTAAATGCTTTTGTATAAAATTACATTTTCATCTAAATCTTTAATAGTAAAGCTTTTCTCATCAAGAATTGCAAAACTATTACTACTACTATTTTTAGGTAGAGAGATAGAGCCAGGATTAAAAAAGTATTTTCCTTCAATCTCTTCTGCCATAGGAATATGAAAATGTCCATATATCATTATATCCCCTTTACACATAGGAAGGGGATTTTCTTTATTATAGATGTGTCCATGAGTGAGATATACTCTTTTATCTCCTAAATAGATAAGAGAGTAATCACTCATAATAGGATAATTAAGAACCATTTGATCTACCTCACTATCACAATTTCCTCTAACAGCTATGATTTTATCTCTATAGTTATTTAAAATTTCAATTACCTCTTTAGGAGAATAATCTTTGGGAAGGGGATTTCTAGGACCATGATAAAGCTCATCTCCTAAAATAATAAGTTTGTCATAATCTCCTCTATTAAAAATTTCAATTACCTTTTTAAGATAAAAAAGTGACCCATGAATATCTGATATTATAAATAACTTCATATTATCTCCAAATAATTTTTTTTATAATTTTCTCCCCAATTATGCATACT
>DXSD01000016.1 GCA_019410665.1 Fusobacterium sp. | reverse complement strand
TTATATAGATTTTAGGAGGATTCATAAAATGACAAAAAAAGATTTTACAAAAGTATTATTTGAAAAGGGAGTATTCGCATCTAAAGCTGAAGCTGAGAGAAAATTCGATACTATTTTAGCTACTATCGAAGAAACTTTAAAAGCTGGAGAAGAGATCAACTTCATCGGATGGGGAAAATTTGAGGTAGTTGAGAAAGCTGAAAGAGTTGGAAGAAACCCTAAAACTGGAGAAGAAATTGTAATTCCTGCTAAGAAAACAGTTAAATTCAAAGCTGGTAAAACTTTAGTAGAAAAAATGAACTAATATAAATTATAATTACCTTATTAAGATAATTTAATATTGACAAAAGGAGAATACTTTTACTCTCAATGGCTAGTGCTAACACAATGCTCATTACAGTAAAATTTTCTCCTTTTTCTTTACTCTTATTCCTAAATAGTTACAGACCCCTAAGGGTATGAGGTAAGGGTATTACTTATGATGTTTAATCCACCAAGCAATAAGGAAAACAATTGCTAATAATAACAATGCTCCACCATCCATATTGAAGATTGGATTAGAGATAATTATGTTCATCCCTTAACCTCCTTTAGTAATGTTGTCTACTATCTACAAAGGAGCTGAACCCTTTATAGATATAAAACAAGCTCCCACGGTGGAGTGAGAGCTTATTTCATCAGCTTTTTTACAACATTACTTTGCCCTTTAGGGTAATTTAATTATAACAAATATTTTTTTAAAAGTCAATTTGTAACTATTCTAAAGTTTATAATATTAATTATAAAAGAGGTTATTATATTCTAATAACCTCTCCAAAACTATTATTTAGTTCCTTTTTTGTAAGCTCCCTCAGATCCGAAAACATCTACTATCTTAGTTTTGTAGTAAGCTTTCATCTCATCTTTAGCTGCTCCTAAGTATTTTCTTGGGTCGAATTCTTTTGGATTAGTTCCCATTACTCTTCTAATAGCTGCTGTGAAAGCTAATCTTCCGTCTGTATCTACGTTTATTTTAGCTACTGCTGATTTAGAAGCTTTTCTTAACTCAGCATCAGGAATTCCTATAGCATCTTTAACCTCTCCACCAAACTCTTTTATCATTGTAGTGTATTGTTGAGGTACTGCTGATGATCCGTGAAGTACGATTGGGAATCCTGGGATTCTTCTTTCGATCTCCTCTAATATATCTAATCTTAATTTAGGATCTTCACCTGGTTTGAATTTGTGAGCTCCATGAGAAGTTCCGATAGCTATTGCTAAAGAGTCTACTCCAGTTTTGCTTACGAACTCTTCAACTTCATCTGGGTTAGTATATGTGTGAGATTCAGCTTTAACATCATCTTCAATTCCTGCTAAAACTCCTAATTCTGCTTCTACAGTTACATCATTTGCATGAGCAAACTCAACAACTTCTCTAGATACTTCTATATTTTTAGCAAAATCATAGTGAGATCCGTCGATCATTACAGATGAGAATCCTGCCTCTATACAAGTTTTTACAGTTGCTAAATCTGGACCATGGTCTAAGTGTAAAGCTACTGGAATATCTGATCCCATGTTTCTAGCTCTGTCTACAGCTGCTTTAGCTAATAAAGGTGCTACTTCAGCTCCCATGTAAGTTAAAGCTCCTTTAGAACATTGTAATATAACTGGTGATCCCATTTCAGCACAAGCTTCAACTATAGCTAATGCCATTTCCATGTTGTTAAAGTTGAAAGCTGGAACTGCATATCCCTCTTTGTTTGCTTTTGCGAACATCTCTCTTGTGTTTGAAAGACCTAAATCTTTATAATTGTATCCCATTTTTTTCCTCCTGAAAAAATTATATATATTAATTCTAACAAAAATTAACAATAAAATCAATTAAAGAATAGTAGATTTTTTTTTTAGATTAATTTTTTACTTTTATTTGTTTCAAAATATACCTAAAAAACCTCTTTATTCCCATTCTCTTCCTTATAAGTAGAATTGCCTCTGGTACCAATTCAATAACAGTTTCAATTATATTTTGATATTTTACAAATCTCCCCACTAATATTTTCTGAGTAGAAACTATCCAAGAGAGTAAAAGCAAGTTTAAAATTCTTAAAAAATTTAAAGTGAAATTCAAAACTCCCTCTTTAGTTAAGTAAAAATTATAAATTTTTATTATAACCTCTCCCTCTTGTGTATAAAATATCTGTAATAAACAAGTTACAAAGTAGAAAAAAAACAAAAATCTTACTCTTTTTATCTGTGTAATAAGTTCTTTATTGTATTTTATATTTATAGTAAACAAAAGAATAGTGGAGATAAATATAACATTTATATTAGTAAAAAAAATATTGATCAATAGAAGTATTAATAAACTACTTCTTAACAACTTCTACTCCACCCATATATGGAACTAATGCTTTTGGAATTAAGAATGATCCATCCTCTTGTTGATAGTTTTCCATTATAGCTACTAATGTTCTTCCAACAGCTAATCCTGATCCATTTAATGTATGGCAGTACTCACTCTTAGAGCTTCCATTTGGTCTATATTTTAATCCCATTCTTCTAGCTTGGAATCCTTCACAGTTAGAGCATGAAGAGATCTCTCTATATTTTCCTTGTGATGGTAACCATACTTCTATATCATAAGTTTTAGCTGCTCCAAATCCTATATCTCCAGTGCATAGTTGGATAACTCTGTAAGGTAGTTCAAGTCTTTTTAATACCTCTTCAGCATTGTTTACCATTTTTTCTAACTCATCATATGATGACTCTTGATTAGTTATTTTAACCATCTCTACTTTGTTAAATTGGTGAAGTCTTATGATTCCTTTTACATCTTTTCCATAAGATCCAGCTTCTCTTCTAAAACAAGGTGAGTAAGCTGTATAGTACTTAGGTAACTCTTTCTCATCTAAGATCTCTTTTCTATGGATATTTGTCATAGTTATCTCTGAAGTTGAGATTAGGAACATATCATCAGTTGTTCTATACATATCATCTTCAAACTTTGGAAGTTGTCCTGTTCCTTCACAAACCTCTCTTTTTACCATAAATGGAGTGATGTGCTCAGTATATCCATGCTCTGTTGTGTGTAAATCTAGCATGAAGTTTATTAGAGCTCTCTCTACTCTAGCTCCTAATCCTCTATATAGAACAAATCTTGATCCTCCAAGTTTTGCTCCTCTTTCAAAGTCTAATATTCCTAGTCCCTCTCCAATATCCCAGTGAGCTTTTGGTTCAAAAGTAAACTCTCTTGGAGTTCCCCATCTTCTGATCTCAACATTATCATTCTCATCTGCTCCTACTGGAGTTCCCTCTTGATACATATTAGGGATAGTCATTTGGATATAAGTTAATTTTTCCTCTACTTCTGCTAATTTAGCATCTAAATCTTTTATTTGAGCTGAAACTTTTCCCATCTCTTCTATAAGTGCACTAGCATCTTGTTTCTCTTTTTTAAGTCTAGCAATTTCAGCAGATTCAGAATTTCTTTTTTGTTTTAAAGCCTCTACCTCTCCTAAAATCTCTCTTCTTTGATCATCTAGTTGAAAAAACTCATCAAGAGTTAAGCTACTATTTCTATTTTTTAGCATCTCTTCAACTTTCTCTCTGTTTTCACGTATGAATTTTAACTCTAACATACTCTATTCTCCTCTCAGCTATATTTTAATTGTTAGTTTTATAACCTAATCTTTTTATTTGAACATCTTGTTGTTCTATCCCCACTAACTCAAGATAGGAGTTAGGTGAAGTATTTATTATCTCCATAGAGATTTTATCTCCTAGTCTTGAAAAGTTTTTCAATCTTTCCTTTAGATTTCTAGTAACAGTTTTTCCTTTCTTCTCTCTTACCTCTAAAATCTCTTCACGATTAAATAGCTCTTCAAGTTTATCCATATCCTCTTTACTCCCTTCAACAGTGTAAAGCATATTTGTAAACTCTTCCATTATTGAAGATTTTCTAGGAACCTCTTCCACTTTATGGACTTTAAATCCCAATACAGCATTCTCATTAAGTCTTTTTAATACCTCTTCATTTGAGATCTCTGCATCTGTTTCAAAATCCATAATTTCATTATAAGCTTCTGTTCCCAAGGAGATTGGACTTCCAAAGGACATCTTAGGTCTCGGATGAAACCCTTCACTATATTTTACAGGAATCTCTGATTTATTGAAAACTCTTTCAAAGAATCTTAATAAGTCTAGATGGGATATAAATTTCATCTCTCCATATTTATCAAAATAAACTCTTTTCTTCATGCTTACCTCATCTTATCTTATATTTGTATTTTTATATTTTACCACTTTATTATAAAATTTCAAATACCTTTTTATTTTTCCTGTAATTTTTTCTCAATATCTCTCACTTTTTTTATAAGATCTGGTAATTTTTTCATAGCTACCTTCATTTTTAGATCCTCTCTATGATCCATTAGTGGATATCCAGATAAAATTTGGTTATCATCTACATTTCCAACTACTCCAGATTTAGCTGCTATCACTACATTACTTCCTATTTTTAGATGTCCTGCTACTCCCACTTGTCCAGCTAGTGTTGTATTGTTTCCTACCTCTACACTTCCAGCTATTCCCACTTGAGAAACTATCAAACAGTTCTCTCCAATTATATCATTATGAGCAATCTGTACTAAGTTATCTATCTTAGTATATTTTTTAATAATTGTATCTCCTATTGCTCCTCTATCTACTGTTGTATTAGCTCCTATCTCCACATTATCTTCTATGATAACACTTCCTATTTGGTCTATCTTAGTATTATTTCCATTTACTTTTACAAAACCAAAACCATCTGAACCAATTACTGCTCCAGGCTGAATTACACAGTTTTTTCCTACTTTACAAAACTCTCTTACAGTAACATTGGAGTAGATAACAGTTCCCTCTCCTATTATTACTCCCTCTCCTATTGTTACATTTGGATAGATTACTACATTATCTCCTATAATAGTATCATGTCCAATATATACATTAGGGGCTAATCTTACATTTTTTCCTATTTTACTAGAGTCTTCTATCATTTTCTCAAAAGGCTTTGTCTCTCTTTTAAAGAAATTTAAAAGTTTTGGCATAAGAGTTCTTGGATTTTCTTTTACCACTAGATACATTTTCCCAATATTTGGTAATGGAATATCTGGCACTAAAATAACTTTAGCCTTTGTTTCATTTAATTTTTTTAAAAATTTTTCATCTGAAGCAAATGTAACATTTTCCTCTTGAGCTTGAAAAAAGGGAGCAAGTCCAGAAACATATTCTAGACTTAAATCTCCCTTTATTTCACACCCAAGGAGGTTTACTAAGTCTTTAATACTGTACTTCATAATATCCTCCTTGATTTTAATTATTTTTTAGCTTTCTCCATAGCTTTTAAAACATCAGCTGTAATATCAGTACCACCAAATTTTACTGCTCCTGCTTCTAGTACATAGTCATACTTTCCTGCTTTAGCTACTGATTGAATAGCTGTTGACATTGTCTTTTCTATTTCCTGCATTCTTGTATATTCTTCTTTACTTAGTTTAGTTTGAGAATCTCTTACAAACTTTTGAAAAGCTTCTACTTGTTTTTGAAATTCCTGCTTCTCTTTATCAGTTATTTTATCTCCTTTAGATTGTAATTCTAATTGAGCTTTTTGAAGAGCTACTTCTTTTTGTTTTATCTCATTTTCTAATCTATTTTTCTCTTTGTTTAAGTTCTCTTGAATTACTTTTGTTTGTGAGTATTTTGCAAAAGCCTCTTGTGAGTTTACAAAACCTATTTTCTCAGCTAAAGCTGATACTGATAGAGTTAATGCCATTAATGTTATTGCTACTTTTTTCATTATGTTACCTCCGTAAGTATTTATCTATGTTTATTAGAATGATTGTCCCATATTAAAGTAGAACTCCATTCCACTTGCGTCATCATTTCTTATTGGCCATCCAAAGTCAAATCTTAATGGACCAATAGGCGTATTGATTCTAAGTCCAACTCCTGCTGCCATAGCTATATCATTTGCAAAGCTATCATTATGTTGATATGATAAGTCTCTTCCAGCATAATCCCAAGCTCTTCCAGCATCAAAGAATACAACAAACCCTAAAATATCATTTATTTGAGTTCTATTTTCAATAGTACCAACTAATTTTTTAGTTCCTTTATAGAATCCACCATCATATCCTCTAAGTGTACTTCCTCCACCTACCCAGAATCTTTGTCCCTCTTTAGTAGAGTCAGTCATTATTCCTCCAACAGCTCTATAAGCAAAGGTATTTTTCTTAAATAATCCTCTGTGGTACTTTCTTAGTTCAAGAGTTATATTTCCAAATACATCTCCCTCATATCCATTAGCATATCCACCTTCTAATTGAAGTTTTGCATACTCTCCAGCAGTTGGATTCCAGAAGTGGTTTCTAGTATCATAAGTTATAGATGGGTATAAGCTCCAGATAAAGTATTTATCATCTAAACCTTTAGCTTCTGCTCCTGAAGACCAATAATACTTACCATCTTGATTTTTAAATTTTGAGTGATCTGATCCCTCTTCTACATACTCAAACTTTGTTCCTAAGCTAAGTCTTACATTTTTAGTGATTCCCTTACCTATATTGAACTTAGCTCCTAATGTATCTATCTCATTGAAGATTGCACTATCATCATCTTCATAGCTATTTTTATAGATACTCCATCCCCAAGAGATTCTATCAGTATCCTTAATCCATGGGTCATAGAAGTTTATAGAGAAACTTGTATAATCTTCATCAGATTTTTCAAAGGTAAATCCTAACTCTTGCCCTTTTCCCTTCCAGTTAGTATCTTTTATTGAGATCATTCCTAGAAGTCCTATCTCTGATCCATAAGAGATTGCCCCTTGTAGGATAGCTGTTCTCTCCTCATCTAGTAGTAAGATTATATTTTTACCATCAGGATCTCCAGGTATATCTCTAACTTCATACTTAACATTTTTAAAATGTCCTAATCTCATCAGATTTTGAACTGTTTCATCATAGTTCTTAGAGTTAAATATCTCATTTTCATGGAACTCTAACTCTCTTTCAACTACATATTTTTTAGTTTTTAAAACGTCATCAGTGGCTTTTCTTCTAGCTCCTTTTTGTTTAGTAACCATTTTCTTGAACTCTATATTTCTAACAGTTCCTTCACTTAGATATATCTCTAATTCAAGATTTCCATTAAGTCCAATATCTGTAACCTCAGCTAGAACATATCCAGCATCTTGATACTTTTGAATTATTCTATCTCTATCCTCTCTAATAGTGTTTATATTAAAGATTTTTCCTGGTTCAGTTTTTATAACTTTCATCAATTCATCATTGGAATATATAGTATTTCCTATGATATTAATTCCATTTATAATGGGATTTTCCAATACATTGTAGATTACCTTTACTCCATTCTCTGTTTTTACAACATCTGGAATTACATCTCTAAAATAACCACTTTCAATAAGGTTTTTATGCCCCTCTATTATCTTATTTCTTGAGAAATATCCCCCTGTTTGAACTGGAACCATACCCTTTATATCCTCAAGTGAAACATGAGTATTTCCTATTATCTCAATATCAGAAACTACTATACTAGTATCTACCTTCTCTCTTTCAGAAAGAGGGATAATTCCCTTAGACTCTAGTAATTTTTTACTGTCCTTTTGCTCTGTTATATCTACAGTTAATTTAATTCCATTGTTATATACTGTAGGATATATTGATACATCACTTATATACTCTAAATCCTTTATTGATTTATAGTCAGAAATCATATCCTCAGTTGCATATTTTTTTCCCTCTTTAGATTTCATACTATCAAGTATCACTTCATAGGGTATCTCTCTATTGTTTATAATCTCCACCTTAGTTACATCATATGCTGTAACATCAGCAAAGGAGAAAGTGCTCAATAGAGATATTAGTAAACCTGTTACCTTTTTTCTCATCTCTACCTCCGTTAGTTATTTATAAAGATATCTATTAGCTTATCATATTTTTTCTCAAATTTGAAGTCTATATGATAATTTAAATTACCTTTAGATTCTTTATCTGATGTTTTTTTTCTCTCTTCAGGAAGTTTTCCCACTCCTATTCCTATAGATTTAGTTGTATCAAACCTATACTCTAAAGAAAAATCATACTCTTTTAGAGCTCCACTACTGTCCTCTCTCTTACTACTCTCTGTGTTATCCTCCTCCAACAGTGTTCCCTTAGCAACCCACCATATTTTATCTTTATATATATTATCTTCTGCCTCTAAAACTGCACCTAACTTTAAGGTACTCTGTGCTTTTTCTTGAGAGTTATTTGTATTTTTACTCTCTTGAGTCAAAAGATTTGAACTTATTCTAAATTTTGAGATATTCAAAGCATTTTTTACTAAGTTAGACACAGGCTTGATTATCTGAGTCAACTGTCCACCTATAACATTAGTGATCAATGTAGTAGTTGCCTCACTATTCTCTCCTATCTCCTCACTATCAGTAAGTAGAGAGTTCAAGTTTCCACTACTGCTTCCATTCTTAGAGCTAATTGTAAATTGTAAATTACTTAAAACTCCATTTAAACTTAATCCTATCTGCTCATCTTGAACATTGACCCTTGCATCAACTAAAAGGTTTGGATTAACTTTAGGAAGATAGGTTTTCATATCATTAAATACAACAATAGCCCTATCTAAATAGAAGGTATTATCATTGATATTTAAGCTACCACCTATTACCTCACTATTTCCAATAAAGGTGTACTTTCCATCTTTTCCAGATAAGATACCATTTCCAATAACATTCCCCTTAATATCCTCTACAAAAGGAGTTATATTATCAATATCCAGCTTAATACCCTCTTCTATCTTTACTTGGATATCTAAAACAGGGGCATTTTCTATTATGGTTTCCAACTTAAAATCTGATCCTAAATCTTCACTTTGATTTACAGTATTAGAAGTTGAACTAAATAGAAACTCCCTTAACTTTTGAAATATGCTCTTAGAAGTATTTGGTATCTCTCTTACCTCACCATTTTTTATATCAATTATCCCTCTTACCTCTTTGTTGTGTATCCCTATATCTGCTCCAAACTCTAAAGAGAAATAATCTCCATACTTATATTTTATACTATTTAGTTTCAAATTTCCATCATATTTTATATTTTCATAGTAATATGGATTTTCGCTGATCTCTTTTAGCCCTGGAAAAGTTACCTTCCCATCTAATTCTACCAAACCATCATTTAACTTTCCATTGAATTTTTTTATATTTATACTATTTCCATCTAATCTTATATTACTGTTAAACTCTTGAAGCTTTAGATAGAGATCTTTATTTTCAAAAGAGAGATCTTTGATTTTTAAAAATCCTTTGTTCTCATTTTCCTGTAATCTTACGTTAATTGCTCCCTCTCCTGAAAGAATTGTAAATCCAGATTTTTCCAAGAAGGGATTTAAAAACTTCAAATCTATTTTTTTAGAGTTAGCTCTATAATTATACTTGCCACTAGCTAGCTCATAATACCCTCTAGATGTAAAATTATTTCCTAAATAGTCAAAGGAGAACTCCTCTAATGTCAACTTAGATAAATCCCCTTTAAGTTTTAACTTTAAATTTTCAAAGTTAATATTTTTTATATTTAAGAGATCACTTTTAACAGAAAGATCATAGAGTAAACTGCTGATCTCTCCCTTTACTCCTCCACCTATATTTAATTTTCCTTGAATATCTTCTAAAGGAATATAATCTCTTAACTTCGTTAATGGAAGCTCCTCATTAACTATTTTCACATCTAAAAACTTTGTTGGTACCTCATAGGTTCCCTTTAAGGTAATTAAGTTCTCAAAATCCCTATTATTTAAAACTATCTCTTTTAAATTTACCACACCATCAGTGAAGTTTTTAGCTCCATACTCTACCTCTACATAGGCTGTTGGAAATACATTTCCATTTAGATAGATCTTATCTACAGTAGATTTTAGTTGGGCTTTTAAATCCCCCTCTTTTCCATTAACAGTTAAAACTCCTATTACACGATACTTCAAACTTTCATAATCATAGTATCTTCCTATATTCTCCTCTATTATGTTTAATTTAGCAGTGTAACTTCCATCTTTAATAGAGTAATCTCCTCTTAAAAGACTCTGATTGATTTTAAGATTATTAGTAGTTAAAACTCCCTTTTTAAAATTTAGATCTCCAACAATCTTTATCTTTTCATCATTTTTGAATCCAATCTCTACATCAGAAATTTTAACATTGATATTGGGATCACTTATCTCCCCTCTTATCTCTCCAACAACTTTATTTAATCCTATTTTAGGAAAATCCACACCAAATCTCTCAAGAGGTAGATTCCTAGTCTCTAACCGTCCTCTAACTGTACTATCTATTAAGCTATACTCTCCACTTAAACTAAAAAGTTGATTTTGGAAATCTCTTATTTGAAAAATTCCATCTTTTAATCTTGCAGAAACACCAATACCATTTAGACTTAAATCTTTATAAGAAAGTTTATCAATTTCTCCATTATATTCAAAATATAGGTCTTTTTCTTTAGCTAGTACAATTTTTCCTTTTAAATTCTCTAGCTCTCCCATATATTTAACTGTTAAACTTCCTATATCAATGTTACTTTTAAATCTATCCTTTTCTCCCTCTATCTTTCCAAAGAGTTTTATTTTAGCATTTAACTCCTGATCATTTATCTTTCTATTTATATCAAAATCCTCAGTTGCTAGATGTAAATTATATACAAAATTCAGTAGATCTATCTCTCCCTTTAAATTTAAAATCTCTCTGTTTTTATCATTTAAAGAGAAACTATTTATTGTGAGCTTACTATTTTCTATTAAATAATCTAGTGAGAAATCAAAAGTAAAAATTGAAAAATCTATAATCCCTTTTCCATCTTCAAGTTTTTTATTTTGAATATCATAGCTCAAATAGTAATTATCCTTTTTATCCAATTGAAATCTCTTCTCTTCTGTTAGATATCTTCCCTCTAAATTTACTATATTTGAGTTAAAAACAAGGGCTACCTCTTTCTCCTTTATATCAAACAGTAGATTCCCCTCTATATTTGGAATAAAATCCTTCTCATTTATATTCTTAACATTAAAAGTTAACTCTCCCTTTTTATCTCCAAAATCAAGAGCTCCAACTATTTTCTCTTTTATTCCAACCTCTCCATTTTTATCTACACTACTTAAATTTGTAGATATTACTGGAAGGTGTATTCCTTTACTATCATAGAGGAATTTTACCTCTGTATCCTCTAACTTCATTCCCTCTAGATTAGCTTTTTTAATAAAGGTATCTATTGTTACTTTTAACTCTTTTTTTAAGTTAAGATTGAATTTTACACTATCTACATTTAGATTTTTAAAGGGAAGTTCAACTCCATTTAAGTAAGAGAGTTTTTCAAGACTCTCTTGCTTTATATTTTTTAAGTTAAAATCTATATTTAACTCATTATTAGCATAGGAAAGGGTAAACTTTTCATCTTTACCAAAGACTTTTCCCTTGGCATTTAAAAATATCCCCTCACTTTTAAAATCAACTCTCCCTTGAACCTTTTCAATTGTATCATCTAAATCAATATATCTCACATCTACATCTTTAAAATCTATCCAACCTAGCATTCCACTAGAAGCAATAGTTAGATCCATATTGAGTTTTCCCCCTTGGTAAGAAACCTCTTTTCCATCATAACCATATTGAACTAACTCAGTTTTAACTCCTATATTACTAAGTTTTATAGTCATAGAGTAGGGCTCTTTAGCTGTGGAAAAAGCAAAATCATAGATCTCCTCTTGGTTACTTCCTATAAAGTGTAAATCTATCCCTGTAGTTTTACTAAAAGTTAGATATCCATTGGTATTGTAAGCTGTCTGCTCTATTGGTAATCTATATCCTTGATCTCTATATACAGTGGTTACACCTATACCTGTGATCTTATCTATGGGAATTCCAATCCCTGGCTCATAGGGTTTATCTTCTTGAGGAGTCTCCTCTGTCTTATCTTCACTTGGTTCACTCTCTCCAGTAAATGCAGCTACTATATTAATATCCCCATTTTTTCTTCTAGTGATATTAGCAGTTCCCCCATTTACAATGATCTCCTCTATTCTAAATTTTTTCAGTGACTCTTCAGAATAGAGTATATCCACTTGAGGAGTATCTATTATTACCTCATCTCCATCAGCTAGAATAAAATCCTTTATAACTACTCTATTTTTTTCAAAAGTTATGCTACTACTTTTAAAAGTAGGTCCTACAAAAAGTTTTACTACTACCTCTACTGTTTTAGGAAGATTGTATTTAACACTCCACCAACCTCCAAAAAACAATAAAAAGAGGAAAGTAACAAATATAGTTTTTTTTCTATGGTTCTTAAAAAAATCTGTCATTTCCTCTCTTCCTTTCTCCTATAGTGGTCTTTTTAAAGGTATTCCTGCCCTTCTAGGATATTTTTTATCTGTTTTCTCTTTTTTTACTATTTCAATAACTACTCTTGGATCTTCACAGTATGGAAGTTTAAAGTTATAGATCTCAACTATTTCAGAGTTAAGTATTTTAAGAGCATTTTCTGCCTCAGCTTCCTCTCCTGTCCCCTCCATCTTTTGAGAAAGGAAAACTCCCCCCTCTTTTAAGAAAGGAACTATGTACTCTAAAATTGTGCTAAGCTTTGAAACTCCTCTACAAAGTCCTAAATCATAGCTCTCTCTTTTTTCATCACATATAAAGTCCTCGGCTCTAGAAGTTACAACCTCTACATTTTCAAGGTTTAACTCTTCCTTTACCATCTGTAAGAACTTTGTTTTCTTTCCTATTGAGTCCATCAAAGTAAACTTTATATTCTCATTGAATATAGCTAGTACCATTCCTGGAAAACCAGCTCCTGTTCCCACATCAATAGCACTTTTCATATCCTCTTTTATCAGTTTCTGTAAAAGTAAAGAGTCTAAAAAGTGTTTTTCAACTATCAGTTTTTCATCTCTCATAGCTGTAAGGTTAGTGTGGGAATTATACTCTACTAACATTGAAAGATATCTGAGTAGATTATCCACTTTTTTCTCTGTATAATCTATACCTATTTTCTCTATCCCTTTAACTAGGAACTCTCTCATTTTAGTTCCCCCTTGCCTTTAAGTATATCAATAACACTTGAATATCTGCTGGAGATACTCCAGATATTCTTGAAGCTTGTCCAATATTTAGTGGTCTTGCTGCTTTTAACTTATCCTTAGCCTCTTTAGGTATATTCTCTAAAGAATCATAATCTAAGTCAGCTGGTATCTTCTTATTCTCTAAGCTCTTATGTTTCTCTATCATCTTCATAGATCTCTCTATATATCCAGAGTATTTAACTTGAACCTCAACTTGATACTCAGTATCTCTACAGTAATCTCCTAAACCAAGTCCACCTAACTCTCCAATATATTTAATATCTTCAAAGGTAACATTTGGTCTTCTCAAAAGTTCAAAATATGTAACTCCATCTTTTAATGAAGTCTCTCCTCTTTTTTCTAGTACCTCATTAACTCTAGGATTACTTGGTCCCACATAGTTTTCCATAAGCTTAGCCTTTATCTCTTCTACATCTTTCTCTTTTTGTTGAACACGTCTGTACTCTTCCTCTGGTAGAAGTCCAATCTCATATCCTATCTTAGAAAGTCTTAAATCAGCATTGTCCTCTCTTAGAAGTAATCTATACTCACTTCTAGCTGTAAACATTCTATAAGGCTCATTTGTTCCCTTAGTTACTAGATCATCTATCAACGTTCCAATATATGAATCAGCTCTATCTAATACTACTGGTTCCTTTCCTTGTAACTTTCTCACAGCATTGATTCCTGCCATAAGCCCTTGAGCTCCAGCTTCCTCATAACCAGATGTACCATTTATCTGTCCAGCTAAGAAAAGATTCTCTACATTTCTACTCTCTAGTGAGTATTTTATCTCTTGTGGTGGAACATAATCATACTCTATTGCATAAGCATATCTCATTATATGAGCATCTTCCAATCCAGAGATATTTTTTAACATCCCCTCTTGTACATCTGTTGGTAGTGAAGATGACAGTCCTCCTAAGTATATCTCTGTAGTTTCACTTCCCTCTCTTTCTAAGAAAAGATGGTGTTGATTTTTATCCTCATATCTGAAAACCTTATCCTCTATTGATGGACAATATCTAGGTCCTGTCCCTTGAATAGTTCCATTAAATAGTGGGGATCTATGCTTATTGCTCTTAATAATATTGTGTACATTCTCATTAGTATGAGCAATATAACAAGAGATTTGCTTTCTCTCTCTTATCTCCTCATCACTTGTTCTACTTGAGAATTTTAGTAGTTCCTCATCTCCAGGTTGCTCCTCTACTTTAGAAAAATCTATACTTCTAGCATCTATTCTAGCAGGAGTTCCTGTTTTAAATCTTCCTAATTTAATTCCAGCCTTCTCTAGTGAAAGTGGTAGATCATCTGAAGATAACTCTCCCATTCTTCCTCCACTAAAGTGGTTCTCTCCTATATGGATAAGCCCTCTCATAAATGTTCCAGTAGCTAAGATAACTATTTTTGCTCTATACTCTACTCCCTCTCTTATCTTAACTCCTATAACCTTTCCATCCTCTACTAATATGTCAGTTACCATTCCCTGAATTGTAGATAGATTTGGACAGTTCTCTAAAGTTTTTTTCATCTCTTTAGCATATCTAACCTTGTCAGCTTGGGCTCTTAGAGCTCTTACTGCTGGTCCTTTTTTAGTATTTAAAACTCTTATCTGTACAAAGGTCTTATCTATATTTCTTCCCATCTCTCCACCAAGAGCATCTATCTCTTTTACTAAGTGTGACTTTGCTGGTCCACCTATTGATGGGTTACATGACATTACCCCTATATTATCTAAAGTAATTGTAAAAATAGCTGTATTAGCTCCCATTCTAGCAGCACTTAAAGCTGCTTCACAACCTGCATGTCCTGCCCCTACAACAATGACATCATAATTATGCATTTTTTCCTCCTAAATTATTTCAAATTCTCAAAAAAGTCTGCTGTTTTGTTATCTGTAATCACCAGAAGTACATCTCCCTTTTCAATTACAGTAGTTGCTAGAGGATTTGGGTTGAAACTCTGATCCTCTTTTTTAATTCCAACAACGTTTGAGTTATAATTTTTTCTAATATCTAACTCTATTATACTCTTACCCCAGAATACAGATGGTGCCTTTACCTCTAAAAGTAGAAAATCTGAAGAGAATCTTAAGTGCTCTACTAAATTAGGCTCCATAGCAAGTTGAGCCACTCTTCTTCCCATATACTCCTCAGGGTATATAACCTTTGTAGCTCCTATCTTTGCCAATACCTTTCCATGACTTTTAGTTACCGCCTTAGCTATTATCTTTTTTACCCCTAATTCTTTTAAGTTTAAAGTTATCATGATACTAGGCTCTATCTCTCCTACACAAACAAAAGCGATATCATAGTTTGATACTCCTAACTCCTTTAAACTTTTTACATCAGTTGCATCAATCATTATAGCATTATCTACTATATTCTCATTTATACAATCTTGCACAATCTCTTCATCTGCATCAATTGCAAGTACCTCTTCATTTGATTCATATAAAGTTTGGGCAACACTAGTTCCAAATCTCCCTAACCCTATTACTAAATATTGCTTCATCTCTCTCTCCTTAACTCTCTATCCTACTAAGATATTCTCTTTTGGATATTTTGATATAGCTTTCTTCTTACTCTCTCCTATTGCTAGGGCAAAAGTAAGAGGTCCTAATCTTCCTACAAACATAGTTATTATTATTAAAATCTTAGATATTGCACTTAGTGATGAGGTTATTCCCAAAGTAAGTCCAACAGTACCAAAAGCTGATATTACTTCAAATACAACTTGCTCCATAGGAAAATCCTCTATAACCAGTATACAAGTAATTATAAAAGCTACATAGGTTATAGCAATTACAAGTATAGCTAGTGCTCTATTTAATATCTCCCAATCTATTCTTCTATTGAATACCTCAACATTCTCCTTTTTCTTAGCTATTCCTATTACATAGAAAGCTATTACACCAAAGGTAGTAGTTTTTATTCCTCCCCCTGTAGATCCTGGAGAAGCTCCTATAAACATTAGGATACAACTTATAAAAATTGTAGCATCTCTTAAGTTACCCAATGGTATTGTATTAAATCCAGCAGTACGTAAAGTTACACTTTGGAAATATGAAGCCAATATCTTTTGAAAGAAATTCAGATCTCCTAAAGTCTCTGGATTGGAATACTCTAATAAAAGAAATAGTAACATTCCACCTATTGTCAAAGTTATTGATATTAAAATTGCCATTTTTGAAGTGAGATTGAATCTATCTATTCCACTTCTAATTACAGTAATAAAAGATGTAATTACTGCAAACCCTATTCCACCTAAAGTAATCAGATACCCAATTGTTAAGTTTACTACTACATTGGATTTAAACCCTTCAAGATTATTAGTAAAAAGAGCAAATCCTGCATTACAAAAAGCTGAAATAGAGTGGAAGATTCCAAAATATACAGCTTTTCCAAAACTCATCTGCTCCATAAATTGAGTGGTTAAAATTACTGCTCCTATACTCTCTATTGTAAAAACAACGAGTAACAATTTTTTTATAAACTCTGCTATCTCTCCACTGTTATCAGCATTTCTCTCCTCTTTTAATAGCTCCCTTTCATGGAAGGTCATCTTCTTCCCTGTGGCTAAAAAGATTATAGAGGAAAATGTCATTACCCCTAATCCCCCTAGCTGTATGAAAAAGATTATGATAGTAGTTCCTATTGGAGAAAAAACTGTTGCTGTATCTACCACTGTAAGCCCTGTTACACAGATGGCTGATACAATTGTAAACATAGATGATAGGAAACTAAGCTCCTTTCCCTCATTTAATGAAAAAGGCATCATTAATAAAAGGGTTCCTATTAAGATTGCTATTAAGAATCCCAGTATCAATTTTCTAGATGGAGAAAGTTTTTTTAAATACTCCATTTTTCCCTGTATGTCCATTTTTTTCCTTTCTTGTTTTGTATTTTTTCTATCTCATTATTATACATTATTTTGGGGGATTTTACAATCCTTAGGTAGAAAAAAATAGAGAGGCTTGGCTCTCTATTTTAATAGTTTTACATTTTTACAGTATTCTCAATAATTCTAACTATAAGATCTCTTGCCTTCTCCATAGATTGAACAGGAATATATTCAAATTTTCCATGGAAATTGTGTCCTCCAGTAAATAGATTTGGACAAGGTAATCCTTTAAAAGATAGCTTAGCCCCATCAGTTCCCCCTCTTATAGGTCTAATATGTGGCTCAATTCCTAACTCTTCCATAGATCTCTTAGCTAGATCTATAATATGTATAACTGGTTCAATTTTCTCTCTCATATTGTAGTAACTATCCTTCACTTCTATCTCTATACAAGCACTCTTATATTTAGTTTGGAGGAACATAACTGCATTTTTAATCAAATTCTTTTTCTCATTGAACTTTTTCATAGAGTGATCTCTTATAATATAGTTCATTGTAGTATTTTCTACATCACCTTTAATATCATTTAATAGGAAAAATCCCTCATACCCCTCAGTATGCTCTGGTCTTTGTTCAGCTGGCAACATAGCATTTAGTTCCATAGCTATAATTATAGAGTTAATCATACTATTTTTAGCTGTCCCTGGGTGTATATCTCTTCCTTTTATTTTTACTACAGCTGAAGCAGCATTGAAGTTTTCATACTCTAGCTCTCCTAATTCTCCCCCATCAACAGTATAAGCAAATTTACAGTTAAATTTTGCTATATCAAAGTAGTTAGGACCTCTTCCAATCTCCTCATCTGGAGTGAATCCAATCTTTACCTCTCCATGCTTTATCTCTGGGTGCTCTTTTAAATATTTTATAGCTTCTATTATCTCAACAATACCAGCTTTGTCATCTGCTCCCAAAAGAGTTTTTCCATCTGTAACTATCAGATCCTGTCCAATATAGTTATTCAAATGAGAAAAATCCTTTGGAGATAGAACAATATTCTCCTCTTTATTTAAAAGGATCTCCTCTCCTTGATAGTTTTCAACAATTCTAGGATTTACCCCAACACCATTATATGTAGGAGCAGTATCCATATGAGCTATAAATCCTATTGTTGGTATATCTTCATCACAGTTAGCTGGAAGAGTTGCCATAATATAGCAGTTCTCATCTAAAGATATATCCTTTAATCCCAACTCTTCTAAATCCTTTATTATAACCTTAGCTAGATCCCATTGAATCTCACTACTTGGACATTGAGTTGATTCTGGATTAGAATCTGTAGCTATTTTTACATACTTTAAAAATCTTTCTATCATCTATGTTACCCCCTATTAGTTATAGATATATTTTAAAACTTTTAGCTATTTTTTGCAACCTCTATCTCTTTCTCTTCCTCACCTTTTTCAATTTTTTCCTGTAACTCCTGTAGATGTTTTAACTCCATTTTAATAAATATAAATGTAAGAACAGTAGCTATAAAGTCTGCTGTTGGACCTGCAAACCAAATTCCTCCCACTCCAAACATCTTAGACATTATTAAGATACAAGGAATAAGAACAATTATCTGTCTTGTTAAACTCATAAAAAAGCTCATTTTAGGTTTACCTATAGCTTGGAAGTATATAGAAGCAATTATTTGGAACCCTACTATTGGTAACATAAAAGTTTGTATTCTTAATCCAATTGAAGCAATTCTCACTAACTCTTTCTCTTGAGTAAATATATTTATAAAGTATTTTGCTAAAAACTGAATAGCTAAGAAATCTATTATACATAATACAGTTGCTGCAAAAATTGCTTTAAACAGAGCCTCTTTAACTCTTAAATAAAGTTTTGCCCCATAGTTATATCCTAAAATTGGTTGTAACCCTTGGTTTATTCCAAAAATAGGCATAGATATGAAAGTTATTACAGCTTGAACTATTGCCATAGCACCTATAGCTGTATCTCCCCCATAGATTTTTAAAGTACTATTATATGTATAGTTTACTACACTTGCTCCCATTTGAATAGCAAAAGGAGCACTTCCCAATGAGCAGATACTCTTTATCTTATCTAAATTTAGTTTCAAGTTCTTCATATATAGTTTCATTCCACTAAATTTTGAAGTGAAATAGTATAGAGCCCATATTCCAGAAACATATTGAGATATAATAGTTGCCCATGCAGCTCCCTTTACTCCCATTTTAAAATAGAAGATAAAGATCGGATCTAAAACTATATTAGTAATTGCCCCTATAAGCAGTGTAGCCATAGCCATCTTAGGATTTCCATCTGAACGTATAGAAGCATTTGCCACATATCCCACAACAGCAGCAGGAAAACCAAAGGCTAATATTCTTAAATAATCCTTTGCATATATTCCAGTTTTTTCACTTCCACCTAACTTATCTATTAACCAATCTAAATTTAATAAAACCACTACCATTAATATTAGAGAAACTATAAATCCAAAAAATATCGCTGTTCCTAAAAATCTTTCAGCTTCATCTTTCTCTTTTCTCCCTAAACTTAAAGATGAGTTTGTTGCAGATCCCAATCCAATAAGTATTGAAAATCCAAAAACAAATATTACAATAGGAAAAGTTATTCCTACCCCTGCTATTACTAAATGTCCAACTTTTTGTATATTTCCAATATATATCCTATCTACAATATTGTATAGAGCATTTACAAGCATTCCTATTATTGCTGGAAGAGAAAATTGTATAAGCAGTTTTGTAATCTTCTCTGTTCCCATTAATTGATGTTTCTTTTCCATTTAATCCTCTCCTTAAAATTTAAAAATTCTTAATTAATTTCTCCATTAAACTTAGTAGTGTCTTCATCTCCTCTTCAGTTAAAATCCCCTCTACTTTCTCTTGAAAAAGAGCTGCCACTTGAAAAACACTTGCTACTATCTCTTCAGATTTCTCTTCTAACTCTAGATAGATCACCCTCTTGTCATCAATAGAGGGATTTTTTCTTACATAACCAAGCTTTTCTAATTTATTTACTAAACTGGTTACTGTTGACTTATCCTTACCAATTAACTCACTTATCTCTTTCATAGATAATCTCTTATGAACACTGAGTATTATTATTATTCTAATGTGAGAGTAAGCTAAGTTTTTAATTCCTTTTCTCCTGAGTAACTCCTCTATATATCCTGCTCCCTTATGGTGAGCTCGGCTAACATAGCTCAAAAGACTACTCCTTAAATCTATAGTTTTCATTTTATCACCCATCCCCTATTCTATCACAAAAATAGTTTTATATCAAACTATTTTTCAAATAAAAAATTGCAATCTTTATGAATGTTGACTTAATATTTTTAAATTGATATAATTATTTAAGAAAGGAGTGATTACTATGAGATTGAATCCTTATACACCTGGAGCAGGAGTTATGCCTGGTTACTTATCAGGAAGAGAAAAAGTTATAAAAGAAGCAGAAAATAATATTTTTCATCTTATACATGGTTATCCACAAAGACCTGTAATTTATTATGGGCTTAGAGGTGTAGGAAAAACTGTATTGTTAAATAAGATAGAGGAGTATGCTTTTTTATCAGATATATTATACTGTCACATAGAAGTGAAAGAGAAGACAGATTTAATATTAGAGCTTATAAATGAGTCAAATATATTTTTAAAAGAGTTATCAAATATAGAAAAAATTAAATCTATGTTAAATAAACTAAAAGAAGCTATCGAGAATCTCTCAGTAACTTATACTGATGGTGATAATTCTTTAACAATAAATACAAACAAAGATTTTAAAAACGTAGTTTTATCAAATAATATTACGAAATTATTTATAACTTTAGGAATGGTAGCTAAGGAATCTAGTAAGGCAATTATATTTTTCATTGATGAGATTCAATATGCAAAAAAAGAGGAGCTAGAAGCATTGATTACAGCATTACATAGGATTAATCAATTAAGATTGCCAATCACTATTTTTGGTGCTGGTCTAAATAAGATTTTAAGTATGTTAACAGTATCTAAAACATATGCAGAAAGAATGTTCTCATTTAGTGAGATTACCTCCCTAAGTTATGAAGAAACAAAAGAAGCTATATTGAAACCAATAGAAAACCTAAATATAACATTTGAGGAAAAAGCTTTAGAAGAGATATATAGACTAACAGAGGGATACCCTTATTTTGTACAAGAATTATGTAAGATTTTACTGGATAATATAAAGAGTAAAGAGAAAATAACATTAAATGATATTAAAAATAATATAGATATTTTTTATGAAGCATTAGATATAGGTTTTTTTAAAACTAGAATATCTAAGTGTACAGATAGAGAGTTAGAATTTCTATTTTCCATGAACCAATGTGGTGAGTTACCATGTACTATATCTAATGTTGCTAAAATAATGAAGAAAAAAGTAAGCTCTATATCACCTATAAGAGCAAACCTTATTAACAAGGGGATCATACACTCAAATAAATTTGGTGAAATAGATTTTTCTGTACCACTGTTTGATAAATTTTTAGATAGATTAAAAAACGGGACTGTTGCAATTTAAGAATTTGCAACAGTCTCTTACTTTAAACTTCTAAACAGCTCCCCCCTGTTTATAAAGCAGTTCTTTCATTTTATATACTTTACTCTCTGGAAGAAGCAGTGTCAAAAGATCACCACTCTCTATCCTTGTATTTCCCTTTGGAATAATCTCATGCTCATTTCTAGCTATAGCAACAACTAGAACATCAGATTCCCAATTAATCTCACATATTCTCTTTCCATCTAATTCAGATTCAGCTATTACTGGAACAGTTATAATAGTTTTCTTTTTACAAATCTCCTCTTCTTTTGGTTTATCCTTAGCCATTCTTCTAAATAGTATCTCATATATAGGCTCTAATCCTAATAACTCTGTCACATAGTAAGCTACTACAGAAACAGTAACCAATGCTAGGAGATGATCAAAGTTTCCAGTCATCTCTAAAATCAAAACAGCCCCTGTAATTGGTGCTCTTACAACAGCAACAAAATAACCAGCCATTCCCAAAACCATAAAGTGAGGTACAAATCCCATTCCTATATCAAAATATTTTATCAAAGTAAGTCCATATATCTTTCCTATTATAGCTCCAAGAACTAACATTGGTAAAAATATTCCCCCTGCAAATCCTGTAGCATAACATAGAGCAGTAAAAAGAAGTTTCATTAAAAATATTATAACTAGCAGTTGAATAGTACGATTTCCCCCTGCCATCTCTTCAACTAATTCATGCCCTCCTCCAGTAACCTCTGGTAAAAAGTAACAACATAGTAGTGATGTAGACATTACAAAGGCTATCTTCAACCATCTAGAAATTTTTAACCCTTTAAATCTATCTTGTACCCCTATCAATGTCATAGTAAATATCTTTCCAAAGAAAGCTATTATAACTCCCAATATAATATAAAGAAGGAATTGGTAATAGGGATTCATATTTTTAGGATAACTAGCTATTAAATTAAAAGAGGTATCCATTCCAAAGATCCGTCTTCCTACAAAATCTGAAGCTATACTAGCTAAAAAAGTACAGATTAAAAGCTTAGCTGATATATATTTATGTAGCTCCTCTAAAGCAAAGATAACTCCAGAAAGAGGTGCCCCAAAAGCTCCAGCAAGTCCTGCACTTGCTCCACTTGTGACTAGGTACTTTTTCTCAATACTATCTCTATTAAATAGTTTAGTCACTCCAAATCCTATATATGATCCCAATTGAACAGATGGTCCCTCTCTTCCTAAAGAGAGTCCAGCTCCTATACTCATAAGCCCAGCTATAAATTTAGCTATTAACTCTTGAAACCATTTTACATAATCAAGTTGTCTTAGTAAAATTCCCTTTACTTGTGGAATTCCACTTCCTGAAATTTTAGGATATCTCTTAGATATATAGTCCACCAATAGTCCTATTAAAATAAAAGCTATCCATACAATAAAGATAAATTGCGATCCCTTTACTAGAGAATTTTCTATTAGTATCTCTCTAAAATGATTAGCATAATTTAAAGCCCATCTATACAAAGATACTATAAATCCAGTTAAAGTACCCACAACTATACATAGCAAGTATAATCTTCCACTTCCTTTTTGTAGAAGTTTCAAATTATCTGCTGCTGTTTCTGTTCTCATTGGACACCCTCCACCATTTTATTCTTAACCCCTATATTTTAATACTTTTTTCATTGTTAATCAATTAGTTTTTAAAATAGATCTTTTATCAACTTTTCCATTCCATCTTTTAATCTATTTCTATTTCCATTCCAATGGTTTACTATTACAGTAAAAGCTAAAGTTTTTCCATCTTTTTCTACGTATCCAGTATATGATTGAATCCCACTCATACTTCCACTTTTTACTCTTACATCTCCATCAAAAACCTCTGGCTCTAGAAAATCTGAAACAGTCCCTTGGTAACCACCTCTAGGCAATAACTCTATAAACTCTGGATAATTGTGGTACATATATACTAGAACCTCTGTTAAAATCTCAGCTGAAACACTATCTCCACGAGATAGTCCGCTACCATCACACATAACTAATGCATCTACATCTATCCCTTTATCTTTCCAAAACTCTTCTACATCTACATCTTTTAATTTTAAAAGCTGATACAGATGCTCAGTGTAGTGATTATCACTTCTAGTAAGTAGAACCTTTACCATCTCTTTAATAGTTACTGATTCAGTTACAGCTAAAGTCTTAGGATTTTTAGGTCTTTTACCTGTTGTTCTAGAGGTTTTAACTCCTCCCTCTACTCCTATTCCCTTTTCTTTCAGCTTAGATTTTAAATACTGACCTAAAAATAGTCCAGGATTTGGTATATCACTTTTAGTAACTATTTTTGAATTTTTTGGAACCTCTCCATTTAAAACTCTTTTATTTTCAAAAGGTAGTCCTCTTACTGAAAAATCTCTTCTTCCTCTAGGAGAGATTTTTAATCTATTTTCAAATTTTAAACCATAAATTTGAGGAACTGTTTTAACTATTTTTACATTTTTTTCATCTGAATTTAAATATAAAGTATATAAATTATCAAAGACACTTATTCCATAAGTTCCCTGTCCATAATTAGTTCCAAAATCTTCCCAAAGCCATTTCTCCTCTACTCCTACATATCCAAAGAGATTATCCACTACAATAATATCTCCTCCAACTCTCTTTATTCCAGCCTTCTGAATTTTAACCAGCCACTCTTCCATAAATGCTGTCTGCTCTCTTTTTATTCCATCTGATCCTAAAGTTGGATCTCCTCCCCCTATAATATAGATATTTCCTAAAAGTTTCCCCTTCTCATCTATCTTTCCATCATATAAAAGTTTTGTTTTTAACTTTGTTTCACTTCCTAACTCTTCCAAAGCTGCTCCAGATGTTATAACTTTCATAATAGAAGCTGGAACTATACTCTTATTTTCATTATAGCTAGCTATCTTCTCTCCACTTTGTAAATCCACTATACTTATGCCTATATTACTATTTCTTAGCATCTCTAAATTTACAAAGTTCTCTACTGCATACTTCCCTCTCTCTTTTAATTTTAGAACCTCTTTCTCATTGGGACTCTTTTCTTCTAGCTCTTGAGGTTTTTTAAAAGGTTTCTCCTCTACTATTTTTTCCTCTACTAAAATCTCTTCTTTTTCCTCTTTTTTTATCTCTTTTTCTAAACTCCCAATTATCTCTCCAGGGGTAATCAACTTATCTTCAACTACATTCTCAGTAATATAATTTTTCTCATTAGAATCACTTTTTTTTACTATCTCTGTACTAGTACAACTAGTTAAAAGTAACAAAGCTAATAGTAATAATTTTATCTTCTTCATTTTCTTCTCCAATACTCTTTTTTAGTCTATGCCTATAAATTTTACTAGAAAATCTCTCTTATTTCAACCTTTTTCTTTAGTTATTTCAAAGACTAACTAAAATTTTATTTCGAATTACAAAATATTTATTGACAATAACAAATAATATGATATAATAAAATTGTCATAAGACATTTCCTTAAATTACATTTTAATTTCTACGTATAAAGAAGTCCTGAGGCCGAAGGGGCTTCTTTATCGTTTTTTGGAGATTTTATCTTGATTTTTTAGAAGAAATTTTATATCATAAATAAAGGAGGATGGAAAATGGACAAGTTAAATAAAATTTACACTTTGAAAAAAGAGCTAGATAGTAGACGCCCACTTTCTCAAAGTGAAATAAAAAGGATTAGAGAAAATTATGTAATTAAAAATACCTATAACTCCAATGCTATCGAAGGCAATACTCTTACAGAGATGGAAACAAGAGTTATTATAGAAACAGGTATCACTGTGGCTAAAAAAACTTTAAAAGAACACCTAGAAGTAAAAAATCATGCTGAAGCTTTGGATTTTATAGAAAGTTTAAAAAACTCTCCTCTTTCAGAGTATGATTTAAAATCTATTCACTCTATAATCTTAGATGGGATTGATAGACTCAATGCTGGAAGATACAGAACGACTAATGTTGAAATTGGTGGTGCTACACACCCAGTTACTCCTAATTTTCTAGTTCCTGAGCAGATATATGAACTTCTTAAATGGTACCATTCAGATAAGATAACTATTAACAGAATAATAGAGTTTACTTGTAAATTTATTAATATACATCCATTTATTGATGGAAATGGTAGAACTTCAAGACTTCTAACTAACCTTGAGTTATTAAAATTAGGATATCCTCCAATAACTATACTTACTACTGATAGACTAGAATATTATCAAGTATTGGATAAAAGTTACTATGGAGATTATAGTTTAGCATATGATTTTTTCTATGATTGTATTATAAAAAGTTTAGAAGATTATTTAGAATATACAAAATAAAATTAACAAAAGCTGTTGTAATTTAAAATCTTACAACAGCTTTTTTCATCCCATTATTTACCCATATGACTCAACTTATCTATATTAAATTCCAGTCATTTTCTTTAAATCATTGCAGATAAATTGTGCTTTTGAACCAAATATAGCTTGAACTCCATGAGCTCCAACTTTTAGTACTCCAGAAGCACCTAATTTTTTCAACTCTCCATCTTTTACTAATGAAGTATCCTTTACTTCTACTCTTAATCTTGTAATACAAGAATCTAGTGATAATAGATTTTCTTTTCCACCTAAAGCTTCTAACACTCCCACTGCTAAAGCATCTCCATCTACAGCTTGAGTCTCTTCAGAAGATGATGCTCCTGCATCTCTACCAGGTGTTTTTAAATCAAATTTTCTTATAGCAAATCTAAATCCAAAATAGTAGATTACTGAGAAACAAAGTCCAACTATAATTACCATATACCATCTTGTTTGGAATCCACTTGTTCCTGGTAACACTCCAAATACTATATAGTCAATTAACCCTCCTGAGAAAGTCATTCCAATTCTTACTTGGAATAGGTTCATTAACATAAATGAAAGTCCTGCAAATAAACAGTGAATTCCATATAATACAGGAGCTACGAATAGGAATGAGAACTCTAATGGCTCAGTTATTCCTGTTAAGAAAGCTGTTAAAGCTGCTGAGAATAAAATTCCTCCAACTAATTTCTTATTCTCTGGTCTAGCTTCTTGATACATAGCTAAAGCTGCTGCTGGTAATCCAAACATCATAAATACAAACTTACCTGTTAAGAATTTTCCAGCTCCTTGATATGTAGCAGATGAGAATGAGTGTACTCCATCTTTTAACATTGCAAACCATATAGCTTGGTCTCCTTGAACAACTTGTCCAGCTTGAGTTGTATACTCTCCAAATTGATACCAGAATGGTGCATAGAATATATGATGTAATCCAAATGGGATTAAAGCTCTCTCTATAATTCCAAATATAAAAGTTGAAACATTTGTATTAACTTCGTTAGCTAAGAATGATAATTTTGCCAACCCAATCTGTACTGGTTGCCAAATAGTTGGCATAGCCAATCCAACTAAGAAAGCTAAAATAGCTGTCATTATTGGAACTAATCTCTTTCCAGCAAAGAACCCTAAGAAAGCTGGTAACTCTGTTTTATAGAATTTTTTGTAACAGATAGCTGCTATTATACCTGCTATTAATCCTCCAAATACTCCTGTTTGAAGAGTAGGTATTCCTAATACCATAGCATAAGATAGATCTCCACTAGCAACTCCTACTGCTGCATCAGTCATTATTCCCATAGTAGTATTCATTATTAAAATAGCTACAACAGCTGCTAGAGCCGCTATTCCATCTCCACCTACTAATCCTATAGCTGCTCCTATAGCAAATAGTAATGGTAGATTGCTAAAAATTATCTGTCCTGCTTGCTCCATTAGTGTAAAATGTAACTTGTTTCCAAAAGCTAAAAACAATCCTGCTGCTGGAAGAATAGCAACTGGAGTCATCAAAGCTTTTCCAATTTTTTGAACCTCTGCAAATATTTTCATATTTCTCCTCCGTAAATATTTCTTTTTCTGATACTCTTAATATATATCAAAGTTTTAAAAAAGTCAATTATTTTTTTCAATTTTTTTGAGCCTTTTTTATTTATAATTGATTTTTTTTTAAAAATATTGTATTATTTTATTATAAGAATTACAAGAGTTAAGAGGTTTTTTAAATGAAAAAGAAAGAAGATTTAGAGATAAAGCGTTTCAAAATAATTGAGC
>DXSD01000159.1 GCA_019410665.1 Fusobacterium sp. | reverse complement strand
AGTAAAAAATTATTTACAGAAGAGGAAATAATAATATTAAAACAAAACAAATACATTAAGAAAGTAAGTTCGAAAGGTATTACCTATACCGATGAATTTAAAAAAATATTTATAAATGAAAGTATCAATGGTAAACTTCCTAGAATAATATTTGAAGAGTGTGGCTTCAATATCGATATTATAGGCATGCAAAGAGTTAAATCTTCTGCTAGCAGATGGCGTACGGCCTTTAAAAATGGCGGAGCTATAAAACTTACAGATACTCGCAAATACAATACTGGAAGACCTATTGAGAAAGATCTTTCAATAGAAGAAAAATACAAAAAACTAGAAGCTAAAATGAAGTTACTTCAAGCTGAAAATGAATTACTAAAAAAGTTAGATATGATAGAAAGGAGAGTGTTAAAGAAGAAGTAAGTTTATTTTCTTGTGAAAAATATGAGATTATTAAGTCTACAATAAAAAAATATAAACTTAAAAATATGATAAGTTATTTATGTAAAGTTGCAGGTGTATCACGTTCTGGGTATTATAAATACTTCTCATCAGAAAGCAAGGATTTAAGAAAATCAAGAGAAGATAAAGATATTTTATCAAAAGAAAATGTATTAAAAGCTTTTAACTTTAAAGGACGTAAAAAAGGTGCAAGACAAATAAAAATGGTTTTAAAAGATAGATTTAATATAATATATAATTTAAAGCGTATTAGGAGAATCATGAAAAAATATGGAATAGTTTGCCCGTATAGAAAAGCGAATCCTTACAGACGTATGATGAAAGCAAGTAAAGAGCATACTATTGTTTCTAATTTCATAAACAGAGAATTTAAGCAAGATATACCATATAAAGTGCTATTAACAGATATTACATATTTAAGTTATAAAAATGGAAAAAAAGCATACTTGTCTACAATAAAAGACTCCTCTACAAATGAAATATTAGCTCATTATGTCTCAGATAACCTACGGT
The DNA here is from genome assembly GCA_019410665.1 of Fusobacterium sp. Taxonomy (GTDB): domain Bacteria; phylum Fusobacteriota; class Fusobacteriia; order Fusobacteriales; family Fusobacteriaceae; genus Fusobacterium_A. Next base: position 805 of record DXSD01000159.1, on the reverse strand, counting down.
TAGATATTGTTTTAAATACACTAGAAAAACTTAAGTCAAATGTGAATTTAAAACTCCATAGCGAAGCTATTTTACACTCAGATCAAGGTGTTCATTACACGAGTCCTAAATTTCAAAAGCAAGTACAGCAATTAGGTTTAAAACAATCTATGTCAAGGAGAGGCAATTGCTGGGACAATGCTCCACAAGAATCATTCTTTGGGCATTTTAAAGATGAAGTTATTCTTAGCAAATGTAGTACATTAGAAGAAGTGATAAAAGAAATAGATGATTATATGGATTACTATAATAATTATAGATATCAATGGAATTTAAGCAAGATGACTCCTGTTCAGTACAGAAATCATCTTGTTTCTTAGAAATACCTTTTTTTAAATTGTCCTTGACAAAGGGTACACTTTAAACAAAAAAGAGCCCTAAGGCTCTTTTTTATCTATTACCTTGAATTAATAAAAGATAAGCAGCACCAGCTAATAATAAATTATCACCATCAACTCTACCAACTAAAGCATTTTCTTTAATTACAAAACCATTTTCTAAAACTTTTCCAATAGGACTATTGTTTATAGCATGATTATGAACTATGCCATTGTCATCAACTCTACCCACTATATTATTATTGTTATCATAAACAAAATTATTGTCATCAACCCTTCCTATAGGACAGTAATGATAGATATGATTATGAACTATGTTATCAGAATCTACTCTTGCAACAGCATTAATGTTGTATGGAGAATTAATTATTTTATCCATATAGCACCAACCTTTATATTAATAATATTTGTATATTAAAGTTTATGAT
>DXSD01000158.1 GCA_019410665.1 Fusobacterium sp. | reverse complement strand
GTAAAATGAAAAAAACTTTAATTTATAAGAGTTTTAATAAATTGAATCAACAAAAAAAATAAATAATTTATTTAGGAGGAAAAATGAAAAGAGAATTAGCACTTGAATTTGCTAGGGTAACAGAGGCAGCAGCATTAGCAGCTCACAAATGGGTAGGAAGAGGAGACAAAGAAGCAGCTGACCAAGCAGCAGTTGATGCTATGAGAACTATGCTTAACAGAATCTCTATTGATGGAGAGATAGTTATAGGAGAGGGAGAGATAGATGAGGCTCCTATGTTATATATTGGAGAGAAAGTTGGAAGAGCTAACAATCCAGATGCAGAACTTGAAGAGGGAGAAACTTTAGACCAATGTTCTCCAGTAGATATAGCTGTTGACCCAGTAGAGGGAACAAGAATGACAGCTCAAGGGCAAGCAAATGCTATTACAGTGTTAGCAGTAGGAAACAAAGGAAGTTTCTTAAAAGCTCCAGATATGTATATGGAAAAATTGATAGTAGGACCTGAAGCTAAAGGAGTTATTGATTTAAATAAACCTCTTATAGAGAATATTCACAATGTTGCTAAGGCATTGAAAAAAGACCTTAAAGATATGATGGTAGTTGTTTTAGATAAACCTAGACATACACAAATAATTAAAGATTTACAAAATTTAGGAATAAAAGTTTATGCTCTTCCAGATGGAGACGTTGCTGGATCTATTTTAACTTGTATAGTAGACTCAGATGCTGACATCCTTTATGGAATTGGAGGAGCTCCAGAGGGAGTTATTTCTGCAGCAGTAATAAGAGCTTTAGGTGGAGATATGCAAGCTAGATTAAAGCTTAGAAGTGAAGTTAAAGGGGTAACTTTAGAAAACGATAAGATATCTAACTTTGAAAAGAGTAGATGTGAGAAGATGGGATTAAGAGTTGGAGACGTTTTAAAATTAGATGATTTAGTAAAAGATGATGAGGTAATCTTCTCAGCTACAGGAATTACAAGTGGAGATCTATTAGAGGGAATTAAGAGAAAGGGAAATATTGCTAGAACTCAAACTCTAGTTGTAAGAGGAAAGAGTAAGACAGTTAGATATATTAACTCTGTTCACAACTTAGATTACAAAGATGCTAAAATAAGTCATTTAGTTAAATAAACTTAAATTAAATGGGTAAAAAGGAAAACTTCAGAATTGTCTAACTTAAAATAAAATTTACAATTCTTGAAGTTTTTCTTATTTTAGAAAAAATTAAAAATGATAGGAGATAGGTATGATATTTTATGAGGAGTTTATAAAAAAAGTTGAAGAGGCAAAATTTCAATTAGAGGGAGTGGAGAGTTTTTCTCCAGAGGCTAAGAAGATAGTTTCAGGTTTAGGAGTGGGGATACCTCTAGTTCTCATCGCTTTATTTCAATTATACATGAGTAGAATAGATGCAGCTATGGTAAGGGTATCCTTTGGGTTAATTTTTGTTTTTATAGGGTTTAGACAGATAATAAGCACACTTTCTTATAAAGTTAAAGTAGATACAGTAAATAAAAAACTTTCAGTGATGAAATTAGAGTTGGATTTAAATGATGTGGAGAGTTGTACTTTAAGAGAGGGAAAGATAGGTAAAAAATTGGAAACAATAATAGATATAATAACAAAGGACAAAAGACAATATTTAATTCCTCTATATATGAATAAAAAAATAAGATTTGTGTATAGCTTAAAATATCTTTTAGGAGAAAAATTTACAATAAAAAAATAATAGAGAATCCCTTGAAAAATAAGGGGTGATTATAAAAAAGTGAAAAAATTATAAAAAAAATAAAAAAAGTGTTTGACAAAAAATATATAATATGGTATTATTAATC
>DXSD01000157.1 GCA_019410665.1 Fusobacterium sp. | reverse complement strand
ATATATTATAAAGTGTAAAAAGATTCCTGTTGGAATCTTTTTTATTTTATAAAAAAAGGACGTGATTATATGAAAGCTTATGAGATTAAAAATGCTATGATTGATACTTTGGATATATTCTTAGAAAGTAACCAAGAGGAGATGGACAAAGAGAACTATGATGATGTGATGGAATATTTAAGAGAAGAACTAGAAAGCAAAAGTTCTAATATAGTTAGATACATTAGAAACTTGGAGTTAGAAAATGTAGTAGCTAAAACAGAGATAGATAGACTTGAAGAAATTAAAAAAAATAGAGAAAAGAAAATAAATTCACTTAAAGGATATATTAAAGGAATACTACTAGAGCTAGATAAAAAGAAAATTGAAACTGATTTAGGAAATCTTAGCTTAAGAAAAACTACAAGTGTAGAGATAATAGATTTATCTAAAATACCTAAGGAATATTTAATAGTGAAAGAGGAAGTAACACCATCTAAAAAGATGATAGGAGATAGTCTAAAGAAAAAAATAGCAGTTAGTGGAGCAATCCTTAAGGAGGATTATTCATTATTACTGAAATAAGTTTGAGGATTTTTAGGGAAAATAGGAATCCTATGGAAAAATCTTAAGGAATTAGGAAAACATAAGGATTGATGAAAGCGGCATAAATTCTAAGTTTCCTAATTCCTATCTAGGAAAAGTATATATAGTTTTGACAAAAAAGTATAGATTTATGCATATTTTAGGAAGGAAAAGAGTAAAATGGAAAATACAGAATTTATGAGTATTATAGATGGTCTAAAAGAGAATATAAATGATAAGATAAAAGATTTCTTAGAGAACTCACAAGAGCTAAAAGACTTCATAGAATTTAGAAGAAAGAACTTCTACAACTACAGTATTAGAAACAATATTCTAATCTACAAGCAAGATAAAACAGCTACTATGATAGCTAGTTTTAAAAGATGGAAAGAGCTTGGATATAATATTAAAAAGGGAGCTAAAGCCATTCATATATTAGTACCACTTATCAGCAAGAAGATAGTTGATGGAAAAGAAGAGCAATATGTATATGGATATAAATATGCTAATGTATTTGATATTAAGAGTACTATTCCTACTGATAAGGCAGTAGCTATTCCAGAGGTTGACACTAGGATGAAGCGAGGGGATAGCAAATATAAGATAACAGAATTATTTAAAAAATCTAAGGAAATAATAGAGCAGTATCTTCCTGTTAATATAGTGAAAGAACTTCATGCTAGAGGTTGTACTGATGGAAATACTATCACAGTTAGAAAAGATAAATATGTAGCTATGAGTGGAACTCTTATGCATGAGTTCACTCATTATCTAAATCATTTTGGAGAAAATCCTAAAAGCCAAAATCAAGAGGAAGTGGAAGCAGAGATAGGAGCCATGTTATATGGTTCCTATTTTAATTTAGATATAAGTGGGAAGTATAAGTATATAGCTCTATGGAAAAGTAAAGATGTAAGACTAGATGAAGCATTTGATGTAGCTCTATCATCATTTGAAGAATTGCTATATGGCAGTATGGATAAAAGAGGATTAATAGATTTAATAGAAGGAAAAGAGGAGGAGTAACTATGTTAAGTACAAAGAGAATTATAAAAATATTAGAGAGATTAATAGCAGAGATGGAGAAAATTAATGTTAGAAAGGTAGTAAGCATATCACTGTCAGAAACTAACAGAAATATCCCTAAAGTTCCTAAAGCAGTGATTAAGGAAATGTTAGAGGAAGTCAAGCAAAAGAATAAGACTAATCTATCTATTGTGGACATCCCTGATGATGATTCAAGATACATATTCCAAGACATTTTAAATGGAAAGCTAGTAGTAA
>DXSD01000156.1 GCA_019410665.1 Fusobacterium sp. | reverse complement strand
ACTTCTTGTAGTCTGGAGTAATTCTTAAGTTCTCCTCTTAGTAAGTTAAATTTTTGTTTAGACTAGAGTAAAGAAATGGACAAAAATATTAAAAATTTTAAAAAAAATATTGACTTTTTTGTTAATGTAAAGTATATTAAGTTGTTAAAAGAAAAATTTTAAATAAAGGAGTTGATAGAAAAGAAATGAAAAAGAGACAAGTATCCCTTTCTTGTGCATTATTACCAATAATTTTCTTGGTAGTAATACTTTTTTATTCTGTACAGATAGCAAAACTAGAAGTACACATACCAATATTTATTTCAGCAATATTTGCAGGGTTTGTGGCCTTAATATGTAAATATGCCACTTGGGATGAATTAGAAGATGGAGTGGTAGAAACCATAAAGATGTCAATGAGAGCTGTATTGATTCTTATGATAATTGGAATGGTTATTGGAAGTTGGATTTTATCAGGAATAGTACCATCTATGATATATTATGGATTAAAAATAATAAATCCTTTGGTATTTTTACCTGTAACTGTGATTATATGTTCAGTAGTTTCATTGGCTACAGGAAGTTCGTGGAGTACAGCTTCTACGGTAGGAATAGCTTTAGTTGGAATAGGTGAAGGATTAGGATTACCTAGACCTATTATAGCTGGAGCAATTATATCTGGGGCTTATTTTGGAGACAAACTTTCTCCAATGTCAGATACAACAACTTTGGCACCAGCAATGGCAGGGGCAACACTTTTTGACCATATAAAGCATATGTTGTATACAACTATTCCTTCATATATATTAACATTATTAGGTTTCATCTTTTTAGGAATAAAACACAGTTCAAGCGGAGAAGTAGATACTGCTCAAATAAATGATATATTAAATGCATTATCTGGAACATTTAATATTAATCCATTTCTTTTATTAATTCCTGTTTTTGTTATAGGGATGGTTGTTATGAAGGTACCAGCTATTCCAGGATTATTTGCAGGATCTTTAATTGGAGGAGTAGCAGCTATAGTGATTCAAGGATCATCATTAAAAGCAGCACTATACTCATTACATTATGGATTTAATGGGGAAACAGGAAATGCTATGGTAGATGAGTTACTTAATAGAGGAGGATTAAACTCTATGATGTGGACTGTATCTATTATTTTATGTGCTATGACTTTTGGTGGAATAATGGAAAAATCTGGAATGTTAGGAAGAATAGCCCAAGAGATTTTAAAATTTGCTAATACAACAGGAAAGCTTATTTTAGCTACTCTATTGACACCAATGTTTATCAATTCAGTAGCAGGAGATCAATATCTTTCTATAGTTATTCCAGGAAGAATGTTTAAAGAGAGTTATGAAAAGAGAGGACTTGCACCAAAAAATTTATCAAGAGCATTAGAGGACTCAGGAACAATGACTTCTGCTCTTATTCCATGGAACACCTGTGGAGCTTTTATGATGGGAGCTCTTGGAGTGGGAGCTTGGGTTTATGTACCATACTGTTTATTTAATATATTATCCCCTATAATCTCAGCTATATATGGATTTACAGGGATTACAATAGAGAAAATAGAGAAAAAATAAGTAGCGTGAGCTACTTATTTTCTTTTTTAGCTAAATGTTCTTGTTGAACTATCTCTATAACTTCTAACATTTTCTTTTGGATATGAGCATATCCCACTTCTTTTACATGTGGTAGGATACAATTTGAACAATCTTTAATTCCATGAGGAGTATATTTAAAGTTTCCTCCACACTTATCTCCTAACATATAAAGAGGACAGTAGCAAAACATACAGTTAAAATCCTCTAATTTTTCCATTTTGTGACAAGGAAAGAATTCACACTTACTATTTTGATTAAATTTATAGTTATTCATATAAGCCTCCTTAAATAAACTGTTTTTAACTTCTTACAATATAAGTATACTTTTTTTATTCTAAGTTAGCAAGTAAATATTATAT
>DXSD01000155.1 GCA_019410665.1 Fusobacterium sp. | reverse complement strand
AATCCCTTACTTTTCCATTATAAGTAAAATCTATTTTTAAATTTTTTAAAACCTTGTGATTTTTAAAATGAATGCCTTGAATCTTCACTTCCCACTACCTCCATTTTATTAAATTTCTTCTCTATATTTTAGTTATCTATAAGATAACTTTATAAAATATACTTTAATCTTAAACTATTTCCATTCTTTTTAGGTGGAGAATATATCTCTTCATACTCATATCCACAACTTCTCATAGCTGAGCATACAGTAGGAGTAGCATTTATTATTTTCATCTCCCTAACTATATTTCCAACTATAATCTCATACTCTTTTACACCCTTAGATTTTAAATCATCTAGTTGCTTCTTAATATAGGCTCTTACTTCATCTACACTAGGATTATCTGTCTTTTTATTTTGTCTTGTAACTTTTGTAATTCTTTCCTCTGTCCTTTTTGAGATTTCTACTTTGCCTACCTCTTTTTTAACAATAACTCTTTTATCCATATCTATTTCAAATATCTCTACATCTTTAGGTATCAAGTGATAGTTTAATCTTATAAAATAATCTAAGACAGTTTCTCCATTTTTTACTCTACTTTTCTTTAAAACTAATATCTTTTTATACTCTTTTGGAGCTAGTAAAAAATAGTATAGTGTTTCTCTTAAAGTTGAAAATTTACCACTTGGATTATTATCTTTTGCAGTCCACTCAAAAGCTTTACACTCTATTAAATAATTTGAGTTTCCTAAATCAAATCTATGCTCTTTTTTCTCCTCAAACCCTATCTCAACTCTCTTTTGTCCCTCTAATTTTTCTTTTAAATACTCTTCTAGTAATAATTTAGCAACCTCTTCAAATCTGCTTCCTTTTAATGTATTTGTCATAGTCTATCTTTCCTCATCTTTTAGTTTTTCATTTGAAATCTCATAAATTTCAACTTCATCATTAAATACTATCTCCATTCTCTTGGCAACTTTTAAAAGACTACTTCCTTGTCTTATTAACTCTTTTTCTTCTTGAGTCTTTCCTTGAATTGCTTTTAAGATTTTTTCATCTTTATTATCTTTTAAAGATTCAATTTCTACATAAGTATATTTTAATCTATTATACTCTTCTGGAAGATAGAAGATAATCTCTTTTATCGATTTTTTATTAATTAGCATAATATTTGATAATATTCCATCTTCAAAATAAAATATGTCCAATTCCTCTTCTAATAATAAGTCTATATGTTTCCAATCTGAAAATACTAAATAATCATTCTTCCTATTCAAAAGTTGTTTTAATTCTGCTTCAGAAATCAACTTTTTCTTATTTTTTATATTCTCTATAAATAAATATTCATCTAATAAATTAATAGAAGACACTACAATATCTTTTGCTAAAAATGACACTATTTCATTTTGATATACTTCATTAATTTCTTCAAATATCCTCACTCTACCTACTTCTTCTAAATATTTATTTTTTATTTTAATTAATGTTTTTTCTTTTAAAAAATTAATTAATGAGCTTGTTTCATTTTCTTGAATCTCTTTATACTTTTCTTCTAATTTTTCATTTGATATTTGAATTAAACTTATATCTTTAGCCTTTTTCAATCTTATTTTATCATCTAACATATCCAATCTTTTTTGTAATTCTTTTAGCTTCAACCTATGGATTCTACTTTCTATATCATATAAATTATTTAAAATAAATTCCTCTTTTATATAATGAACTATATTTTCATTTAATAATTTTAAAATCGTATCATTTATACAATTTACTTCAAGTCCTCCTGTACTCGACCCAAATATATTTCTTCTCCCTTGAGTATAATTTATCAACTTAAATTTATTTTCTAATCTTTCATTTTTATTTTTTTCATATAACTCTTGTAAAATATTTAATTTATTAAAGGAGAAATAATCTTTTAACTTATTTAATAATTCATTACTTTCTTCATTATTTTCTTTCTCTAAAAAA
>DXSD01000154.1 GCA_019410665.1 Fusobacterium sp. | reverse complement strand
TTTTAATATTATTTCATTTTCTTTTAAAAATATATGACTATCTTCTCTTTCTATTTTTAATTCTACATCCTTACAATCATTCCAGATTTCAATTTCTTCTTCATAAATATTATATGCATCACGCATTATCAAAAAAGATAGAAAAGATAAATAATAATTATCTTTAATCTTATCTTCTGCTTTATTTGCTCTAGCTGTTAAATCTACTAATTCAGTTTTAAAATTTTTTAAAGTTTTTAAAAACATTTCATAAATTTTTATTCTTTTACTTTCTACTACTCTACTATCAAAATATATATTTGAAAAAGAATATTCTATATGAAGTAATATTTTTTCAAATATTATAGCATTTAATTCAAGTAAATATACCTTTAGTGCATCTTTATTTTTTTCTTGCAAAATTTCTAATTCCTCTTTAACGTTAAAATAAGGACTAATTTTTTCTATACACTCTCTTGTACTTTTTAAATAACTCTCACTTTCTTCTATAGAGTTTTCTAAATATTCTTTTAAAAATTTTAAATAAATCCCACTTTTTTCTGTAAAATCTTCTAAATATTTTTCATAAGAGGGATGCTTAATAATTTCATTAAAATTACTCCACCTATTTTCATTTTTTATTTTTTCCTTTTTTAAAAAATTTTTTTTTAGTATCACAACAACATCTTTTTCAAAATTTTTAGCTCTTATACTAGAATTTTTAGACTGTATAAAGTATTTATCTAAAATAAAATCTTTTAGTAAAAGTAATTCTTTATCTTGTAAAGAATTTTCTAACTTAGAGAGAATTGACTTTATATCAGGATTTTTATTTAAAAACTCTTCCATATCTATAAAAATTTTCTCTTTTTCATCCTTTGAAAAGCTATTTATAGGAAATTTCAATTCATTTAATTGCTTGAATAAATATTCCTTTTTTTTTCTAAGGTTTTCTGCTTTATATTTTTCAAGTGGTTCATAAATATGATTTAGTCCATCTCTATTTTCATTACTTTCTTCATTCCCATTTTTTTTCATTTTTTTCTCCTTGGATTTTTTCTCTAATTTATATTAATATTATATCAGAAAATAAAAATTAATTCTAGAAAAGGAGTTTTTATGCTAAAGATAAATATAGTTAAGCTACGGGGCTCCCCACCACCAAACTTTATTATAACTTACATACAAAAAATTAAAGTTAAACTCACAGAACATTGGGAATTTAATAGGAAACCTCCATAAATAATTTTATTATTTATACTTTTAAATAAATCAAAATTTTTTAAGGAGGAATTCAAATGCATAATTTTAATCAACAATATAATTTATATGCTATGCCTAATGGATACTTTGGTTATAATCAAGTGACTACTCCAATATCATTTTCATCACTAACTAGTTATAACCATTCGCCACAATCATATGCATATCCAAACATTACACCAGTACCTGCTATATTAGAAGGATATACTCAACCAATAGCTCAGCAGTATGTACAACCACAAGTACAAACTGTAAATGCATATCAACCACAACCAATGACAACTCCTTATATGCAACCACAAAACCTATATGCACCAAAAACAATGGTACAACCAGTAGCACAACCTAATGCATATAATCCATATATACCACAAACTATGATGACTGGATATCAAGCACCAAATCCATATCAAGTAGGAAGTATATATACTAATCCATATAGTGTTATTATCCCTGCTCCAAATATGGTACAAAATTCAAATGCTACTATGACTGGAACATATCCTCCACCAGTGCAGCCAATTGGAAACACTCCATATGGACAATCACAAATTCCATATGTTCCTAACTCGTCAGTACCTATGTCAGCTAGAAGTGTACCAATGCCATCATATCAACAACCTATGATGCCACCAAACTCATATGTTCCTACAAATCCAATGTTAGGAACTACTAACATGGTTTCATATCAATTACAACCACCTATGAATATAGGAGGAATA
>DXSD01000153.1 GCA_019410665.1 Fusobacterium sp. | reverse complement strand
GAGTTGAAATAGCCGCTATAGTATCAAAAAGCATGATTGCCTCCTATTTTTTTCTCTTAATAACGATATATCTTTTAGGATCTCTTCCTTCACTATAAGTATCTAGTTCTGGATACTTATTTACAACCTCATGTATAATCTTTCTCTCTCTTGGTGGCATAGGATTTAATCTTACTGGCTTAGTAGTTTTTAAAGCTTTTTCAGCCATTTTTTTAGCTAACTCTCTCAATGTATCAGTTCTTTTAGCTTTAAATCCTTCTACATCTACTTCAATTCTATAATCTTTCATTAAAGAGTTTAAAAGATATTCAAAGCTATTTAAAGTCTTACCTTTCTTTCCAATTATGATTCCATTATCTTCTCCATAAAGGTTTACTAAATAAGATCTATCTCCTACTCTATCTACTTCTACTTTTAAAACTAATCCAATATTTTCTAAAAGCTCTTCAGCTTTTTTCTTTATACTTCCAGATGCATCTTTCTTTTCTTTTCTATTCTCTTTTACTTCTGGAATAGTAGCCTCATTTTTACTCTCTTTAATCTCTGGAGCTTTCTCTATTACAACTTTAGGCTCTTCCTTCTTTTCTACCTTCTCTATTTTTTCCTTATGAGCAGGCTTAGGATTTTTATCTATCTCTATCTCATAGATCCCCTCTTTATTAAATAATCCTAAGAAAGATCTACTTTTTTGTTTTTCTACAACTTTAACCACTTGTTCTGGAGTAGCTTCCATAATCTTTAAAGCTCTAGTTATAGCTTGCTCCTTACTCATAGCCTTTATCTCTATAACATTACTCATATAATTAGTCTCCTTTTTTCATTATCAAGTATTGTTGAACAACTGCTGCAACACTTGATGCTAACCAGTAAATTTGTAATCCAGCTGGCATTTTATACGATATAAATACCATCATAAGTGGGAATATATACATCATATTTTTCATTTGAGGATTATCTGATGATCCCATTACTTTTTGCTGTAAAAATGAAACAACTCCATTTAATACTGGTAAAATGTAATAAGGATCTGGATTTACTAACTGCATCCATAAGAAAGTTGAATCTTGAGGAACATTTGCCGGATCTCTTAAAACACCGAATAACGCCCATAAAATAGGAAGTTGAATCAATAATGGTAAACACCCTCCCATAGGATTAACTTTATGTTGTTGATATAACTCCATAGTTTTTTGATTCATCATTTTTGGATCATTTTGATATTGTTGTTTTATCTTCTCTATTTCAGGTTGTAATACCTTCATACTTTTCATAGATTTATCTTGTTTTAAAGTAAGTGGTAATAAAATTATCTTTATAACAATAGTTGCTAATATAATAGCTACTCCAAAATTTCCCGTTAAACTATGCATTAAATTCAAAAGAGCTGAAATTGCTCCCGTTAATAAACCGTAAATGTAACTCATTAATCCTCCTAATCTTTTTTCTTTTTTTTCTCTGGAACAGGATCATATCCTCCAGGATGAAAGGGGTGACATTTTATTATTCTCCGTATACCCAAAAATATCCCTTTAAATACTCCAAATCTTTCAATAGCTTCATAGGTATAAGCTGAACATGTAGGATAAAAACGACAGTTTTTACCCAGAAATATAGATATATACTTTTGATAAAATCTAATTAATAAAAGTATAATTTTTTTCATAGTTATTATTCCTATTTGAAAATTTTAACATTTTTTAAAACTTTATTCAAATCTTTTTCAATATCGATAAATTTTAACTCTTTAATTTTTTCTCCTGCTGTTCTCTTTGCCACAAAAATAATATCATATCCATCTTTTATATTTTCTTCATATTGACGATAATACTCTCTAAATAATCTCTTTAATCTGTTCCTACAAACGGCATTTCCAGTTTTTTTACTTACAACAAAGCCACATCTCTTTAAATTATTATCATTTCTTTTAAAAAAAATAAGAGAGTAATAACCAAAACTTTTTCTTCCCGAATTGTAGATTA
>DXSD01000152.1 GCA_019410665.1 Fusobacterium sp. | reverse complement strand
GTTTTTGAGGTTCAGAAATATTTAATTTCTTAAACTCATCTTTTAAAATTTCTGTAGAATCTTCTACTCTTTTTTTCTGTTCATTAAAAAAATCATCTAAATTTATAACTTCATAGTATGTTATCTCTTTATCTAAATATGATTTTATATATCCCTTTTTTTCTAATAAATCCAGATTTTGATATACTGTAGTTCTTGGATATCCCAATGTTTTTGCTATTTGTGAGCCATTAGAATTAGGATTTTTTAATAATTCTAAAAATACTTCTGCTTCTTTTCTTCCAAAACCTATTTTTTCAAGATTACTTAATATTTTATCAATATTCATAACTATTTTCTCCTTACTTTATTACTTTTCTATGTAATATATAATAGTATTTTTTAAAATAGTCAAGATTTTTATTAAGTTATCTTTGATATTTTTGAGTTATCTCCTTTAAATACTCTATATTTTCATTTGATATATTCAAATTTTTCAATCTCCAACACCAGTTATTTCCCAAAGTAGAAGGAGTATTCATTCTTGCATCATCATCTAAATTTAATAAATCTTGCATTGGTATAATTACCCAATTTGATTTTGATTTAAATGCTGCTTCAATAAAATACTTAGGATTTAATTCCTCAATTTTTTCATTTAAATATTTTTGTAAATATTCTTTTGAAAACTTAATATCTTTTTCTGTTAAATTTTCACACCATCCTCTAGTAGTCTGATTATCATGTGTCCCTGTATAAACAACACTATTCTTAGGAGCAAATTCTGGAAGATATTCATTATCTATTCTTCCATCAAATCCAAATTGTAATATTTTCATTCCAGGATATCCACTATCTTTTAATAATTTTTTTACTCTTGATGTTAAAAATCCTAAATCTTCTGCTATTATTGCTACGTTTCCTAACTCTTTCTTTATTGTTTTAAATAATTCGATTCCTGGACCTATTTCCCATTTACCATTTTTTGCTGTTTTATCCCTAGCAGGTATTGCCCAATATGAATCAAAACCTCTAAAATGATCAATTCTTACTATATCATATAATTTAAAACAATCTTTTATTCTATCTATCCACCACTTATATCCAGCCTTTTTTATAACTTTCCAATTATATAATACATTTCCCCAAAGTTGTCCTGTTGCTGAAAAGGCATCTGGTGGACATCCAGCAACTTTTTTAGGTCTTAAATTTTTATCAAACTGAAACATCTCAGGTTTTGTCCAAGTATCTACACTATCAGTTGAAACAAATATAGGAATATCTCCTATTATCTTAATTCCTTTAGTATTAGCATACTCTTTTAATTTTAACCATTGTTTTCTAAAAAAATACTCTAGGAATACGTAAAACTCAATCTCATCTTTTAACTCAATTTTAGCCTGATTTAAAACTTTTTTATCTCTTACTCTATATGCTCTAGGCCACTCTTGCCAAGAGACTCCATTAAAGTGATTTTTTAAAGCCATAAATAAAGCATATTCTGGTAACCATGATGAATATCTATTTTTCATTTTTTCAATCTCAAGATATTCCTCTATTTTTTTAAAATTCTCATATGCTTTTCTCAAAACTCTGTATCTCTCATTATAAAGAGCTCCATAGTTTATTTTTTCCTCTTTATCTGTCTCCTTTAGCTTTTCTAAATCAGAATGATTTAATAGTCCTTTTTCTAAAAATTCCTCTAGATCTATAAAATAAGGATTTCCTGCAAAAGCTGAAAAGGCTTGATAAGGAGAATCACCATATCCTGTAACACCTAAAGGTAATATTTGCCATAATTTTTGCTCTGTTTTTTCTAAAAAATCTACAAATTCATATGCTCCTTTTCCAAAATCACCTATCCCATATTTTCCTGGAAGAGATGTTATATGTAGGAGTATTCCACTTGTTCTTTTTAACATTTTTATACCTCTTACAATTTTAATAATCTTTCTCTTAATATTCTTCTTATTTTGTTGTATTTTTTTTACAACTTTTTTCGTTTTTTTATAAAGAGATTATATCATACTTTTGTAAATTGTCAATATGTTATTTAAA
>DXSD01000151.1 GCA_019410665.1 Fusobacterium sp. | reverse complement strand
AGTGCTTACGCAATGCTCATTACAGTAAATTTTTTTCCTTTTCCTTTACTCTTTTTAATCATCTATTACATTTAAACTTGCTATTCCATTTAAATTTAGATCTGCAAAGCAACTTTTTCCATCTTTACAGTTAATCACTTTGTAATATGCTGCTTCAGCTATCATAGCAGCATTATCTGTACATAATTTCATTGAAGGGTAGAATACCTCTATTCCAAGTTTTTTAGCTTCCTCAGTAAGTTGACTTCTAAGTAAAGAGTTAGCTGCAACTCCTCCTGCTAATATAATTGTCTTCACTTTCTTATCCACAGCTGCTTTTAAAGTCTTCTTACAAAGAATATCCACAACCTTCCCTAAAAAAGAAGCTGCTAAATCCTCATTAGAAAACTCTTCCCCTTTCATTCTCATCTTATTGACAAAATTGATCACTGCTGTTTTTATTCCAGAAAAACTAAAATCATACTCTCCTACTTTAGGTTCTGGGATCTCTAAAAAATCTCTGTTCCCTTCATAATACATTCTATCTATAACAGGGCCACCTGGATAACCAATTCCTAAAACTCTAGCTACTTTATCACAACTTTCACCTACAGCATCATCTAAAGTTCCACCTAAGTTTACAAATTTATGCTCCTCATCCATGTAAAGAATATTTGTATGTCCTCCTGATACAACTAATGATATACATGGTAATTTTACATCATGCTCTAAAAAGTTAGCATACATATGACCTTTTATATGGTGAACAGGTATAATTGGAATATTATGAGTATAAGCTAACCCTTTAGCAAAAGATATTCCTACTAAAAGTGCCCCTATAAGCCCTGGAGCATAAGTAACAGCTATATAATCTACATCTTCCATTGTTATTTTTGCCTCTTCCAATGCTTCATCTAATATTGTAGCGATATTTTTTATATGCTGTCTTGATGCTATCTCTGGAACTACTCCTCCATACTCTTTATGTATCTCTATCTGTGAAGAGATTTTATTGGATAAAATCTCTTTTCCATCTTTTAATACTGCTATGGAAGTCTCATCACATGAACTCTCTATTCCTAAAATTATCATAAAAACCTCCTTTTTTCTCAATGACATATTTTCTATTATATCATTTTTTCAAAAAAAAAGCATTGTTTTTAATGAACATTTAATCCATATTTTTTAAATATCTCCATTACCTCTTGTTTTCTCTCATAAGATAGATCCTCAATATCTTTTAATGGATACTCCATTCCTAACTCTTTATACTTAAAAACTCCTAAAGTATGGTATGGTAACACCTCTACCATCTCTACATTTCCAAGTTCTGATATATATTTTGCTGTTGCTTCTAACAACTCATTGTTATCAGTAATAGTTGGAACAACTACATGTCTTATCCAAACTGGTTTCCCTATCTCACTTAAATATTTAGCAAATTTAAGAGTGTTATCTAACTCTACTGAAGTTAGATTTTTATATACCTCTTTATCTATCGCTTTGATATCTAAAAGAACTAAGTCAGTATATTTTAATACCTCTTTTACCTTTTCATTAAAGATATATCCTGAAGTATCTAAAGCAGTATGTATCCCCTCTTGCTTACAAAGCTTAAAAAGTTCTAATACATAATCACTTTGGACTAAAGGTTCTCCACCAGTTATAGTTATCCCACCTTTTTTTCCAAAGTATCCCTTATATTTTTTTATCTTCTCCAAAGTAGCCTCTGGACTCTCTTGTATCTTTTTCTCTCCTATGTTCCAAGTATCAGGATTATGACAATACTTACATCTTAGAGGACAACCTTGTAAAAAGATTACAAATCTTATTCCAGGTCCATCTACTGTTCCCATACTCTCATAAGAATGAATATTTCCTAAAATCATTTTATCTACCTCATTATAACTGTTACAATTTAAGAAATTAAAATAATTATAAATAATTCAAGAATGACTTTTGTTCAAAAAATTTTGCCATTCTTGTCCTTTATTCTCCATCCTAGTAAATTTCTTAAATTGAAATTATGATATAGGAAGAGTAAAGGAAAAGGAAAAAAATTTACTGTAATGAGCATTGCGTAAGCACTA
>DXSD01000150.1 GCA_019410665.1 Fusobacterium sp. | reverse complement strand
AAATTTGAATTAGAAGTTAAAAATTTAAATCTTTATATAAATGAAAATAGAATCTTAAAGGATATTAATTTTAAAGTAAAAAAAGGAGAGATTCATTGTTTAATAGGACCTAATGGTGGGGGAAAGACCTCACTTATTAAATGTATACTCAACGAGATTGATTATACTGGAAAAATATCTTTCCTTAATAAAAGTAAAGAGATTATTGGTTATGTACCACAGCATATCAATCTTAATAAAGATATTCCACTAAGTGTTGAAGAGTTTCTATCTATCAACATCCAAATGAACCCCTGCTTTTTAGGTTTTAATATAAAAAATAGATTTATAATCAATAATCTTTTAAAAAAGTTTAAAATTCAAGATAAGAGAACTGCTCTTTTTAGTACTCTATCTGGTGGAGAAAGGCAAAGAGTTCTACTTTTACAAGCTCTTCTCCCTAGACCAGATATCTTAATACTTGATGAGCCCCTAACAGGTATGGATAAAAACGGAGAGGAATTTTTTATCTCTCTTATTAAAAACTTAAAAAATCAAGGAATTACAATTTTATGGATAGAGCATAATTTAAATAAAGTTAAAGAGTTTGCTGATAGTGTAACTTGTATAAATAAAGAAACTATCTCTTGTGATATTTTTAAGCTAGAAACCTTTGATTTAGAAGTCTCTAAAATATTTATGTAGGTGATTTTATGTTTGAAATGCTTAATTATTCTTTTATCACAAATGCTCTTATTTCAGCTCTATTTATAGGACCACTATTAGGACTTATGGGAACCCTTGTAGTAAGTAAGAAAATGGCTTTCTACTCTGAAGCCATAGGACATGCTGCAATGACAGGAATAGCGATGGGGATAATATTAGGAGAAGCATCTTCAACTCCTTATTTTTATACCTTTAGTTATTCTATTCTCTTTGGAATTTTGATTATCTATACAAAAACTAAAACAGATATTGCCTCAGATACTCTAATTGGAATATTTTTAGCAGTTTCTATTGCTATTGGAGCTTCACTTTTAACTTATACAGCTGGAACAATCAATCCACACATAATTGAAAATATTCTTTTTGGATCAATTTTAACTATTGAAAAAATAGATATATATATTCTAATAACTATAACTATTGTAGTTTTTATTATATTATACCCTTGTTATAATAAGCTTTTATTAATTAGTCTTAATCCAAGTATAGCTTTAGCTAGAAAAATAAATATAAAGTTATATGAGTATATTTTTATTATTCTACTAAGTGTTACTACAATAGGAGTTATAAAAATAGTTGGTTCTATTTTAGTTGAAGCACTACTTCTTATTCCAACTGCTGCAGCCAAAAATATATCCCATTCAATGAAGGAGTTCATTAGATATAGTATTTTATTTTCAACTCTCAGTTGTGTATTAGGAATAATTCTACCTGCTTATCTTACTATTTCCATTCCTTCTGGTGCAGCTGTAATTCTAGCTTCTACAATTATTTTTATAATGAGTATAATTATCAAGAAACTTAAAGCTTAATGTAAAAAACCTCTCAGATTATTTTACCAATCTTAAGAGGTTTCTTTTCATACTATACTAAAGAGTAAAAACAATCTAAATACTCTTTAATTAACTCTTTTTTCTCATCTCTTGGAACATATATAGCAAATATCTCTTTCTCATCTTCACCATAAAATCTTATTGAACAACTTTTTCTTCCAAACATATTATCTTCTACTAAAAAGATCTCTTTTATTTTATCAGCACTTAAGTGACCTCCAATTGAAGAATCTGAATCATGAAAATTTAAAAATCCATGTGCATAAAATCCCTTTGGAAATTTATCTTTTATCTCAAGAACAAAGTTAGGAGTAACTACTAATAGAAAAACTTTTTCCCATGTTCTTAAAATATCAAAAAGCTCATCTCTTTTCTCTATTGGATATTTTCTTACTGTTGGAGCTTCTCTTAACACTTCCACTAAAGAAATATTTAGTTCTTCAGCTATCTTTCCCAATGATATTTTGCTATTTTCCTCTAACATCTTTTTAATTTTTTCTCTCATTTTTATCTCCTTTTATTTTGATTTACAAAAATATTTTTTATTAAATTATATAATTT
>DXSD01000015.1 GCA_019410665.1 Fusobacterium sp. | reverse complement strand
ATTCCATTAAAAAAAATATATTTTTTTATAGAATTAACTTCTCCAAAAAAATTCCCTTTTTTTATATATTCGATTATGAAATCTTTATCTACATTCTTAGAAACAAAGTTAGGAAAAATATTTTTAAAGATTTGAAAGCGATGTATATTTTCTTCAGTTAAACTTAAAGAAAGGATATCTAAATTGATAACTCCTATAATTTTTGTTGAAAAATTAGGGATACAAGGCTCGTTATCATTCCAAGCTTTTATTTTTAGCTTTTTTGCTCCATCTCCTTCGATTAAAATATAATCAAATTTATCTTTTAAATTATAAATATCTTCATATTCAAGAGAGTGTAATTTTCCCTTTTCAATAACTTTGCCATACACAAATATATTTTTTTCATTTCCTTTTATTATTTTGTTTCCTATTTTTAATTCTTCAAACTCATCTATACTGGGAACAAAAATCTTAGTAGTAGTAGTAACTAGCACTTTTCCAAATTTAGATAGTTTTTTTGCTAGAGAAAACATAAGAGAGGTTTTACCTCCAGCACCTGTAATAGTTATAATATCACCTTTTTTTATATCAAACCTTTTTATCATAAATTATCTTCTCCTGTTTTTTTATATTTTAAAATAAAAGTAATAAAGAGTCTAGAAAAAATTAATAAATATAAAAATAATATGGAAAATATTAGAAAAATAATGGTATAATTACTAAAATAATATTATATTGGTCAAAAATTACAATAAAAGTATTAAAAAAATTCCATACTAAAATAATTGAAAAATAATTATTGACATTCACCTAAATACTCACTAAAATTATAATTAGAAATCTAATGATTAGAAATCTAATTATAAGAATATGAGGTGGTTTTGTTAATGATAAAAAAATTTCCTAATTTATGTACTCCAATAAAATTAGCTGGAGTGGTATTTCGTAATCGTATATTTTCAGCTCCTATGGGAGGAACTGATATAACTAATGATGGATGTATCGGAGTAAAATCAACAGCTTTTTATGAACTTAGGGCCAAAGGTGGGGCAGGAGCTGTTACTGTAAGTGAGTGTATGGTTCATCCTGAAACTGATGGAAGTCATGCTTACCATTTAGATGAAAAAATATTAAACTCAATAGCTTCTTTTGCTTATACAGCTGATGCTATTCGTAGACATGGAGCAATTCCTAGTTTGGAATTATCTCATTCAGGAATGTATGCAGGAACATATATGACAGATAAGGAAAAACAAAAAAATATGTGTCAATGGGGACCTTCTAATTGTACGCGTCCAGATGGTGTAGAGGTAAGAGAATTAACTCAAGAGATGATAGATGAGATAGTTGCTGCTTATGGAAAAGTTGCAGGACTAGCTAAACGTGCTGGATTTGAAATGTTAATGATACATGGTGGACATGGATGGTTAATAAATCAATTTTTATCTCCTTATTTTAACCATAGAACAGATGCTTATGGTGGTTCTTTAGAGAATAGATGTCGTTTTGCTAGAGAGGTTTTACAAAGTGTAAGAGCAGCAGTAGGAAAAGATTTTCCAATTGAATTCCGTTTCTCTGGATCTGAGTTATTTGATGGAGGATATGATTTAGCAGAGGGAATAGAAATAGCAAAAAATCTAGAGGATTTAATAGATTTATTACATGTATCTGCAGGAACATATCAAAGAGGATTTGGGACAACACATCCATCAATGTTCAAAGAGCATGGATGTAATGTTTACTTAGCAGCAGAGATAAAAAAACATGTATCTGTACCAGTAGCTACAATAGGAGGATTAAATGATCCAGAGCAATTAGAAGAGATAATAGCTTCTGGAAAAGCAGATGTTGTAGAGATGGCTCGTGCACTTTTAGCAGATCCTTTCCTTCCAAGAAAAGTAAGGGAGAATAAAGATGAAGATATAGTACACTGTTTAAGATGTTTTACATGTATGGCAGAAAGAGCTGTTACTGCTACTCGTCGTTGTACAGTTAACCCTGTAATAGGAAGAGAGTTAGAAGGAGTGGAGATATATCCAGCTAGTGAGAAGAAAAAAGTATTAGTAGCAGGAGGAGGGCCTGGAGGACTATATGCAGCATATACAGCTGCAAAGAGAGGACATCAAGTTATTCTTTGTGAAAAAGAGAGTGTAACAGGGGGAATTCTTCAAAGTGAACAGGGAATACCTTTCAAATATGAGATGTATAAATTAGGAGAAACATATACAAAAATGGCATTGGATGCAGGAGTTGAGATTCGTTTAAACACTAAAGTAGATGCTGAGTATGTAAAAAAAGAAAATCCAGATGCATTAATTATTGCTGTAGGATCTAGAGCTTTTATTCCAAATATACTAGGTATTGATGGAGAGAATGTAATAGTTGTAAATAATTACTATAGGGAAAAAGAAAAAGCTAAAGAGGAAATAATTGTTTTAGGTGGAGGAATTGCAGGGTGTGAGTGTGCTATTCATCTAGGTCAAGAAGGTAAAAAAGTTACTTTAATAGAGATGAGGGATGAGTTAGCAAATGATGCTAATAAGCGTTATCGTCCATTATTATTGGAAGAGGTAAAAAAATATGCAACTATATATACTGGATATATGGGAACTGAAATAAAAGAAAATGGAGTAATGTGTAAAGATAAGGAGGGAAGAGAAAAGTTTATTTCAGGAGAGACTATCATATGTGCTTTAGGACAAAAACCAAGAAGAGAGATGGTAGAAGAATTAGAAGGTTTAGTACCATATACAGCAGTAATTGGAGATGCAGTTAAGGTTTCTACAATAACACAAGCGGTGTATTTAGGATACCATGCAGCTTTAGATATATAAAAATATGGAGTTGTATTAATACTTTTATAAAAGACCATTATTATTTATAATGGAGGGAAAACAATGGAACTATCATATCACTATTTACTATTACTTAATCACAGTATTTATCAGAAAAAAATGTACGAAGAATTAGAAGAGCTAAATTTATCAATGGGGCAACCAAAAGTGTTTGATTTTTTATATGATCATGATGGGTGTATACAAAAAGATATAGCTATTGGTTGTCAGATAGAACCAGCTTCAGTAACAAGTATTTTATTGACTATGGAGAAGAGAGGCTTTATTGAAAGGAAAAATATTGGAGAAAATAGAAGATCTCACTATGTATTTTTAACAGAAAAAGGTAAGGAGATAGCTTTTCAAGTGAGAAAGGCTATGTTAGTTGTTGAAGATATAGTTCTTAAGGATTTTACTGATGAGGAGAAAGATACTTTGATTAAACTAATGAAAAAAGCTAATTATAATCTATTGGGAGATACTTTTGTAAAAGAATAAAATATAACTCCTAACATTAAAAGAATTTATTTGATGATAGGAGAATTATGAATTTAACAAGAAAACGTTGGTTAGTATTATTTGTGTGCTGTCTTATAAATCTTTGTTTAGGCTCTATATATACTTGGAGTGTATTTGCTACTCCGATGTCTCAATATTTATCTGGAGTTTTAGAACAAAAAATAACTCCAGCAGATATGGCTATAGTATATGTAATAGCTAACTCTGTTGGACCAATAACAATGATTACAGGTGGTTGGTTTAATGATAAATTCGGCCCTAAAAAGGTTATACTTGTGGGGGGATTTATGTTTGGTGCTGGAATGTTTCTCTCAGGGTATGCTCAAAGTATTAGTTCATTAATCTTAACCTATGGATTGATTTTTGGTTTAGGTTTAGGAATGTCTTATGGAGCTACAATCAGTAGCTGTATCAAGTTTTTCCCTGATAAGAGAGGACTTATAGGAGGAATAACTACAGCAGTTTATGGATGTAGTTCTGTAATTTTACCACCAATTGTAAGTATTTTAGTAGCAAAATATGATGCTACAATGGCTTTTAAGATAGTAGGACTGGTATTTTTAATAGTTGTTTGTGGCTCATCTTTCTTTGTTGAGCAGTGTCCAGCTAACTTTACTCCTGAAGGATGGACTCCTAAAATTACAGGAAATGCAGTTGCTGTTGAAAATAAAAATTGGAAAGAGATGTTAGCAAGTCCAATATTTTATATAATGATGTTAATACTGTGTTGTGGTGCGTTTTCAGGAATGATGATAACTTCACAAGCTTCAGCAGTTGCTCAACATATGATAGGGATGAGTGCTTTCTCAGCTAGTACAGCTGTATCAGTAATAGCTCTATTCAATGTTTTTGGAAGAATAGCAGCTGGATATCTTTCAGATAAGATTGGAAGAATAGCAACATTAGCACTATCATGTGTGTGTTCAGTAGTGGGAATGTTATGTTTGTATAATTGTAGCTTAAATAGCGTGACATTATTTTATGTAGGAAGTGCAATTGTAGGTTTATGTTTTGGTTCATTTATGGGTGTTTTTCCAGGATTTACTGCTGATAAATTTGGACCTAAAAATAATAGTGTAAATTTTGGAATTATGTTTATAGGATTTGCTATCTCTGGATATTTTGGTCCTACAGTAATGAGTAGAATATTTAAAGCTACTGGGGAATATCAAGAGGCTTTCTTAGTAGCATGTGGTCTAAATATAATGGGAATAATACTTTCACTTTTATATGTAAGATTGAATAGGAAAAGAGGATAAAATGGGAAAAAGAATAGTATTGATTTTAATTTTTCTTGTAAGTTTTTATGTATTTGTTAAGGAAGATATAATGGCAATGAATAAAAAAGATATCTTAAATATTGAGATGATAGAGGATAAAAAGTTAGATATAGCCTATGGAAATATATCTGAAGCTCAAAAGTTGGATATATACTATCCCAAGATAAAAAAAGAAAAATATCCTGTTATAGTTTTTATTCATGGGGGAGCATGGATATCTGGAGATAAAAGAGAAAATTTTTCACCAGCTATTTTAAGGGCCCTTAAAGAAGGATATAGTGTAGTATCTATAAATTATAGATTAAGTGGGGAATCTCCTTTTCCAGCAGCGATTGAAGATACAAAAACAGCTATCAGATTTATTAGAAAAAATTCTGAAAAATATAGTTTAGATAAAGAGTGTATAATAGTTTTTGGAAGATCATCAGGAGCTAATTTAGCAGCTCTTATTGGGACAACTAGTGGAACAGATAAATTTGATAATTATGAACTTGGTAATACAGGTGTATCAAGTGAAGTGAAAGGAGTAGTTGCTTGGTTTCCACCGATTAATCTATTAACTATGGATAAGGAATTAAAAAACTTAGATTTAAAGGCACAGCTTCGTGGAGCACCTACTGAAAAGAAAAATGAAATAGTTTCAGAAGAGGTTCATGGAGCAGCTGATTCTCCAGCTTCTCTATATATGGGAAGTAAATTATCTGAGGTTCCTGAGTTAGTAAAAGAAAATGATCCAACAACCTATATTTCAGAAAAGTTGCCACATTTTTTTATTGAACATGGAACAGCAGACAATGTAGTACCCTATACTCAATCTGTTAAATTTGCAGAGGAATTAAAAAAGAAATCTAAAAATAAAGTTGAATTAGAACTAGTTATAGGAGCTAAACATGGTGGTCCTGAGTTTATGACTGATGAGAATTTAGATAGGGTATTTGAGTTTATTAAAAGTATAACTGATTAATGGGCTGTTACAATTTAAGAAATTAAAGTAATTATAACTAATTCAAGAATGACTTTCGTTCTTCGTCATTCTTGAAGTTTATTATCTATTCTAGAAAATTTCTTAAATTGAAATTGGGATAATAAAAGAGTAAAGGAAAAGGAAAAAATTTTACTGTAATGAGCATTGCGTAAGCACTAGCGATTGGAAGTAAACTTTTTTCCTTTTATATTATTAAATATTTTTATTTTTTGATTTCAATTTAAGAATTTGTAACAGCCCTTTTCTTTTACATAGTTAGGAAGGGAAAACAAGCTTTTTGAATATCAGTATTATAGTATTTGGTCCTTATATTTAAACTATTCCATCTTTCTATATCACAATCTAAAATCGGATTATATTTTTTGATGTAAATCCAAATAATTTTTTTGTAACTTTGTCAATTGCTTTTTTTTATTAAATGGAATATACTATAAGTATCGAAAATCAAGGGAGAATCAATATGGAGATAGGAAAAAAAATTAAGAGATTGAGACAGGAAAAATATTTGACTCAAGATGAGCTGGCTAGTCGTTGTGAGTTATCGAAGGGGTTTATTTCACAGGTAGAAAGAGATTTAACTTCTCCATCAATAGCTAATCTTGCTGATATTTTAGAGGGATTAGGAACAAATCTAAAGGATTTTTTTAGTGATGATACAGATGAAAAAATAGTATTTAATCTTGATGATGCTTTTGAAGTTATAGATTCAAAAATGAAGTATAAAGTGGAATGGATAATCCCAAATGCCCAGAAAAATCAGATGGAGCCAATATTGTTAACAATGGAAGAGGGAGGAAGATATAAGGAAGAGATTGCCCATGATGGACAGGAATTTGGGTACGTACTAGAAGGAGAGATAAATATCCATCTTGGAGAGAAAATTTTTAAAGCTAAAAAGGGAGAGTCTTTTTATTATAATTCTGGAAAAAACCATTATTTATCCAACTCGGGAAAAGGTCAAGCAAAAATTTTATGGGTGGCTACACCACCATCATTTTAAAAAGGGTGTTGCAATTTAAAAAATTGCAACACCCCTCTTTTTATTTTTGGTAGATATAAGCTATAAAGTCATTATACTCTTTCTCTTCTACTACTTTGTAACCATACTTTTCTAGATCAGGAAAATAAAGTGGTTCACTAGGAGTCTTAACTTCTACATGGGATTTTAATTTTGAAAGATAGATATTATCCATTTTATAATTTTCGAGATAAGCTTTATAAAGGGTAGCTCCTCCACAAAGAAAAATATCTTTTCCACTATTTTCATATTTTTTGACAATTTCCTCAAAATTATCTTTAGAAGAGATAACAATAACATCTCTATTTTTTTTCATAAGTTCAAGAGGAACACATTTAGCAGTATTCTTACCAAAGATAACAACATTTCCTATTGTTTTTTCTTTATAATAGGCAAGTTCCTCTTTAGAATGCCAAAGTAAACCATTTCCTTCTGGATTTTTATCTCCAATTAAGTTATTTTCTGCTACACAAACAATCATATTAATTTTTGGTATGCTCATTAGATTGCCACCTCATAACTTATTTTTTCTCCATATTGATAGTTTTCTACTATTACATCATCAGGTTTAAAATCATAGATAGAAGTAAAATTATCAATTTTTAAAGTAGCTCCTTTAAACTCTTCTCTGTTTATTTGTTCTAATAACATTGGCATATGTCTATCATAAATATGCACATTATGGATACTCCATATAATATCTGCAGGCTCTAGTCCACACTCCATAGCTACTAATTTATGTAAAACTGAGTATTGGAAAACATTAGCAACAAGTCCAAGAGCAACATCACAACTTCTTTGTCTAACTTCAAGATAAAGTTTATTTCCTATAACACTCCATTGTGTTAAGTGTACACAAGGAGTAAGAGCCATTTTGTCAAGCTCTTCTGGAATCCAAATCTCTGTCATTATTCTTCTGCTATTGGGATTTTTCTTAATCTCATTAATAATATAATCTAATTGACTTCTATATCCGAAAGTCTGTTTTGCAATTTGGTATCCATAAGCTTTTCCAATTGTACCATCTTCCATTTTCCATTCGTCCCAAAATTTGCATTTTAGTTTATTTAATTCATTAACATCGTTAGATTGCATTATCCATATCCAATATAGCTCTCTAATTGGAGCTTTATTTGGTGCAAATCTAGTAGTTATAAGATGGGCTTCATCAGTAGAATTATCTAATCTAAATTGATAACCAATATAACTTTTGTAGTGAGCAGGTGTTCCATCTGCATATTTAGTTCTAACATTTCCTTCGCTCCAAATACCATGTTTATCTATTGTTTCTATAATATCTTTATATATTTTATCAAATTTTGCCATACAACTCTCCTTATATGTTTTTATATTATTTTATCATAAAGTTTAAAAAGAAAGAAATCTTTTTAAAATAAAAAATAGTATAGGAATAAAAATAGAGGGAAGAATATCTAAAGTTTTAAAATTTTTTATTTTTAAAATAGATAAACCAGTAGTAACAATAAGAAATCCCCCTATTATACATAACTCTGTAATTAATTCATTACTGAATAAATCGAAACAGATAAATTTTGTTAAAAAATAGATAGATCCTTGCCAACAAAATAAGATAGCAGCAGTAAATATAATAGATATTCCATAAGTTGAAGCTAAAACTGTTGATGTTACTAGATCTAAAGATGCATTAGTAAATAAAAAAGTATAGTCATTTTTTAAAGCTGCCATTACAGGACCGACTATTGAAAGAGAACCTATACAAAAGATTAAAGTTCCAGTAACAATTCCTTCTCCAGCATTTTTTTTAGTATATTTTTTTAAAAGATAATTAATTTTGTTATCTAGTTCCAATTTTGTTCCAATTAATCCACCAATAATCAAACTGATTATAAAAAGAACTGGATATACACTTTTATTCATGTTGGTTACTATAGAATTTACCCCAACACCACAAGCTACAAGACCACAAGCATTTAACATAGATAATTCATATTTACTAGGTATCCCTTTTTTAAAAAAACTTCCAATTAAGCTACCTAAAATAATAGTTCCTACATTGACAAATGTTCCTAACATAAAATCTCCTCCCATGATGTTTTATAATAAAATATTATCTCATTTTTTAGAAAAAAAAGAAAGAAAAAAGTTTAAAAAAATAATAAAAAATTATTTCTGTATATGTGAAAAAAATTAACTTTAATATGTTACAAAGTTGAAAAATTTATCTTTGAATGATTAAAAAATATTCTAACTAAAAAAAATGAAAAAAGTTACTTGTAATTTGTTGTTAAATACTGTAAAGTAAAAAGCAACTAGAGAAAGAAAAATATGGAGGATACAAATGGCAGAAAAAAAAGTTGTTGAAGCACAAGTTGAATTAACAAATGAACAGATAGATGCTCATGTAGAAGAACTTGTAGGGAAAGCATTAAAAGCATTAAAAGAGTTTGAAGGATTTACTCAAGAGCAAGTAGATCACATTGTTGCAAAATGTTCTGTAGCAGGGTTAGATGCTCATGGTATATTAGCTGAGGCAGCAGTTAAAGAAACTGGTAGAGGTGTATTTGAGGATAAGGCAGTAAAGAATCTTTTTGCTTGTGAATATGTGACAAGCAACTTACGTCATTTAAAAACTGTTGGAGTTATTAATGAAGATAAATTAACTGGTATTACAGAGATAGCTGAGCCAGTGGGAGTAGTTTGTGGAATAGTGCCTACAACAAACCCAACATCAACTGTAATATTTAAATCTTTAATAGCATTAAAAACTAGAAACCCAATTGTTTTTTCATTCCATCCATCAGCACATGAGTGCTCAGCAATGGCAGCAAAAATAATAAGAGATGCAGCAGTTAAAGCTGGAGCACCAGAGAATTGTATTCAATGGTTAGAGATGAAATCTATGTATGCTACTGAAGCTTTAATGAAGCATGAAGGAGTAGCTACAATATTAGCTACTGGAGGAAATGCAATGGTTAAGGCTGCTTACTCTTGCGGAAAGCCAGCATTAGGAGTTGGAGCAGGAAACGTACCAGCTTATGTTGAAAAATCATGTGTATTACCTAGAGCAGTAAATGATATTATTCTATCAAAATCTTTTGACAATGGAATGATATGTGCATCTGAACAAGCTGCTATAGTTGACCAAGAGATATATAACGAGTTTATAAAAGAGATGAAGCGTTTTAAAGTTTACTTTGTAAATGCTGAAGAGAAAATAAAATTAGAGAAATTTATGTTTGGAGCAGCTGCTTATTCAACAGAGGTTGCAGAAGCAAAATTAAATGCAGCAGTAGTAGGAAAACCAGCTACTTGGATAGCAGAGCAAGCTGGATTTAAGGTACCTGCAGATACTCAAATAATATGTGCAGAGTGTAAAGAGGTAGGAGTTAATGAACCATTAACAAGAGAAAAATTATCTCCAGTACTAGCAATATTAAAAGCTACAAGTACAGATGATGGAATAGCGAAAGCTGCAGCAATGGTAGAGTTTAACGGATTAGGACACTCAGCTGCAATCCATACACAAGATTCAGAAATTTCTAAGAAATTTGGATTTGCTTGTAAAGCTATAAGAATAATTGAAAATGCTCCATCTACATTTGGAGGAATTGGATCAGTATACAACGCATTTATCCCATCATTAACATTAGGATGTGGATCATATGGACGTAACTCAGTTTCAAATAACGTAAGTGCAGTTAACTTACTAAATATCAAAAGAATAGGGAGACGTAATAATAATATGCAATGGGTTAAACTTCCACCAAAAATTTATTTTGAAAAAAATTCAATCAAATATCTTCAAGATATGAAAGAGATAGAAAAAGTTATGATAATTACTGATAGAGGTATGTATAACTTAGGATATGTTAAGAAAATAGAAGATGTTTTAGCTGGAAGAAGAGATAAAGTAGATTTAGAACTATTCTTCGATGTAGAATCAGATCCAAGCTTTGATACAGTTCAAAAAGGATTAGATTTAATGAATAACTTTAAACCAGATACAATAATAGCTCTAGGAGGAGGATCTCCAATGGACGCTGCTAAAGTAATGTGGTTATTATATGAAAATCCAGATGTAAACTTTGATGATATAAAACAAAAATTCATGGATATTAGAAAGCGTGCGTTTAGATTCCCTGAGTTAGGTAAAAAAGCTAAACTAGTTTGTATTCCTACAACTTCAGGAACAGGATCAGAGGTAACTCCATTTGCGGTTATAACTGATACTAAAGAAAATAAAAAATACCCATTAACTGACTACTCTTTAACACCAACTGTAGCAATAGTTGACCCAGAGTTAGTAATGAGCTTACCAGCAAGTATAGCTGCTGATACAGGAATAGACGTATTAACACATGCTGTAGAAGCTTATGTATCAATATTAGCATCTGACTTCACAGATGGATGGGCTAAACAAGCTGTTAAGTTAGTATTTGATTACTTAGAGTTATCAGTTAAAGAGGGAGCTAAACATCCTTGTGCAAGAGAAAAGATGCATAATGCCTCTACAATAGCTGGAATGGCATTTGCCAACGCATTCTTAGGAATGAACCACTCACTAGCACATAAAATTGGAGGAGAGTTCCATATTCCTCATGGACGTACAAATGGAATCTTATTACCACATGTAATCAGATATAACGGAACAATCCCTACTAAATTAAACATTTGGCCTAAGATAGAAAACTATAAAGCAGATGTTAAGTACATGGAATTAGCACAATTAATAGGATTAAATCCAAAAACTCCAGCAGAAGGGGTACAAATGTTTGCTGATGCTTGTGAAGAGTTATGTCAAAAAGTGGGAGTAGCAAGCAACATTAAATCTCAAGGAATATCTAAAGAGGCTTGGGATGAAGCTATCCACAGAATGGCTATGAATGCTTATGAGGATCAATGTACACCTGCTAACCCAAGAATGCCAATGGTTAACGATATGGAAGAGATATTAAGAACTATTTGGGATTACAAAAGCAAATTTGAAAAATAATTAAGTAGAGATATATAAAAACATTGAGGGGAAGTTAAAATAAAAGGGCTGTTGCAAATTCTTAAATTGAAATCAAAAAATAAAAATATTTAATAATACAAAAGGAAAAAAGTTTACTTCCAATCGCTAGTGCTTACGCAATGCTCATTACAGTAAATTTTTTTCCTTTTCCTTTACTCTTTTATTATCCCAATTTCAATTTAAGAAATTTTTTAGAATAGATAATAAACTTCAAGAATGACGAAGAACGAAAGTCATTCTTGAATTAGTTATAATTACTTTAATTTCTTAAATTACAACAGTCTCTTTAATATTATTTAGCTAAAGCATCTGCAACAGCTTCTTTAAATCCCATAGATGTATAAGTAGCTCCAGCTACATCATCGACTTCCACAGATTGTTTTGCTATTATCTCCTCAGTAAGCTTTTTAATAGCAGGTTCAGCAATTCTTTTAGTTTCATCCATTTTTAAAACTTTAATAGCTATAATTTTATCTCCTTCAGTTTCTACAGAAACAGTGATATCATCTTTATATCCCATTCCTGTTCCCTCTTTAGTTGCAGCTATAGCTGTTAGAGAGATAGCAACTAGTAAACTTAAAAGTAGTTTTTTCATTTTATTCCTCCCGAATTATATATTTCTTTTATGAGAAAGAAGCTTGGCAAAGTCCACATCCACTGCAAACATGTCCAGCAAAAGCAACTTTTTGTCTAGCGGCCTTTTGAGCTTTTCTAATCTCTACCATTGGGCCTTCTCCTTCTTCAGTTACATGTTTTTTTAACATTTCAACAAGGTTATCCATACATGAAGTATAACCAGAAAGTGGAGCACCTGAACAATAGTTATCATCAAGTAACTCTATTACTCTAGTAACTTCCATTCCAGGTAGTAACTTACCAATGGCAGCTAAATTTCCAGGACACCCTTTTTTAGCTGAAAATGATTCTATTTTTCCATCCTTAACAGAAACAGTCATCTCTGTAGCACAAACACCATATGTTTTTTCAGTAAAAGTAACATCTTTATTAACAACTTTTGAAGCAAGAGCATTTTGAGCTAATAATACTCCAGCAAGAATAACAATTGATTTTTTCATTACAAATCCCTCCTGAAAATAAAAATAGTGTACTATTAACAACTATATATAATACATTATATACATAAAAAACAAAAAAATCAATATATTTATTAAACAAGTATTATTATTTTAATAAATGTTGAAAAAAAATGGAATTTAAGGTAAAATATATTGATAATATTAAATTGACACAGGAGAGTAGTAGATGTTTATAGATGAGGTTATAATAACTGTTAAAGCAGGGAATGGAGGAGATGGTTCAGCTGCTTTTAGAAGAGAAAAATTTGTTCAATTTGGTGGACCAGATGGTGGAGATGGAGGAAATGGAGGAAATGTATTCTTCATAGCAGATCCTAATATAAATACTCTTATTGACTTTAAGTTTAAGAAATTATTTAAAGCTCAAAATGGAGAGAATGGACAAAAAAAACAGATGTATGGAAAAACTGGAGAGGATTTAGTAATAAAAGTTCCTGTTGGAACACAGGTAAGAGATGTAGAGACAGGGAAATTATTACTAGATTTAAGTGTAGCTGGAGAAAAGAGAATGTTACTTAGAGGAGGAAAAGGTGGATTAGGAAATGTACACTTTAAATCTTCAATTAGAAAAACTCCTAAAATAGCTGGAAAGGGAAGAGAGGGAGCGGAGTTAAAAGTAAAATTAGAGTTAAAATTAATAGCTGATGTAGCACTTGTTGGATATCCTTCAGTTGGAAAATCAAGTTTTATTAATAGAGTGTCTGCAGCTAACTCTAAAGTAGGAAGCTATCACTTTACAACATTGGAACCTAAATTAGGAGTAGTGAGATTAGAAGAGGGAAAATCTTTTGTTATTGCAGATATTCCTGGACTAATTGAAGGAGCTCATGAAGGAGTAGGATTAGGAGATAAATTTTTAAGACATATAGAGAGATGTAAAATGATCTATCATCTTGTTGATGTAGCAGAGATAGAGGGTAGAGATGCAATAGAGGACTATGAGAAAATTAATACTGAATTAAGAAAATTTAGTGAGAAATTAGCTAATAAAAAACAGATAGTTTTAGCTAATAAGATGGATCTACTTTGGGATATGGAGAAATATGAAAATTTTAAAAAATATGTAGAAGCTCAAGGTAATGAGGTATATCCTGTTTCTGTAATATTAAATGAAGGAATTAAAGAAGTATTATATAGAAGTTGGAATATGTTAGAGGATATTGAAAGAGAACCTTTAGAAGAAGAAGCAAGTGTAGACGAAGTTTTAAGAGAGATTAAAGGAGATAAAGAAGCCTTTATAATTACTCAAGATGAAGAAGGAACTTATGTAATAGAGGGAAGAGTTCTAGATGGAGTATTAGCTAAGTATGTAATTACTATGGATGATGATTCAATAGTAAATTTCTTACATATGATGAGATCTTTAGGAATGGAAGAGGCTATGAGAGAAGCTGGAATTAAAGATGGAGATAGCGTAAGAATAGCAGATGTAGAATTTGAGTATGTAGAATAATGTTTAAAGAGGCTGTTGTATACAATATTGCAACAGCTACTTTTATAAAAGGAGAAATATGAACAAGGGAATAGTAATAGCCGGACCTACAGGAGTAGGAAAAACAGCACTATCAATAAAATTAGCTAAGATATTAAATGCTGATATAATCTCTGCAGATTCAGCTCAAATATATAAGGGAATGGATATAGGAACAGCTAAAATAACCCCTGAAGAGATGGAGGGAGTAAAACACTATATGTTGGATATATTGGAGCCTATAAAAAAATATAGTGTTGGAGATTTTCAAAAAGATGTAGATAAAATTCTAAAAGAAGAGGAGAAAGAGGGAAAAACTATAATTTTAACTGGAGGGACAGGATTATATATAAACTCTGTAACCGAGGGACTTTCTCAGTTACCACCTTCAGATACCAAAATGAGAGAGGAGTTTATGAAAAAAAACTCTGATGAGTTATATGAGGAGTTGAAAATAGTGGATCCTGAGGGAGCTCTAGAGATACACCCTAATAATAAAAAAAGAGTGGAAAGAGCTTTAGAAGTGTATAGATTAACTGGAGAGAAATTTTCTACTCTTTCTAAAAAGAATATAAAAAATAATAATTATAATTTTTTGAAAATAGTTCTTGAAAGAGGAAGAGAAAATTTATATGAAAGAATAAATAAAAGAGTAGATATAATGATAGAGCAAGGCCTTGAAAAAGAGGTAAAAGAGCTTTATGAAAAGTATGGGGAAATTTTAAGAAAAATAAATATAATAGGTTATTCTGAATTTATAGATTATTTTAATGGTGAAATTACTTATGAAGGGGCAGTTGATAAAATAAAACAAAACTCTAGAAGATATGCAAAAAGACAATTTACTTGGTTTAAAAATGATCATGGGTATATTTGGTATAATTTGGAAGAGCTATCTGAAAATGAGATAATAGAGGATATATTGGAAAAATTAAATATGTAAAATGGTTAATTAAATTCTTGATAAAAACATGCGTATATGGTATTATTTATAGTGATAGGGAATGGTGTATATTATAATGAAAAAAATTTTGATTTTGATCATCTCTTTAATTTTTACAATAGGTTGTTCAAATTTGGAAAAGAAAGAGTTTATAGCTAATAATGAAAAGGAAGAGTTAGTACATTTAATAAACAGTATAAAAACTGAACTTCAAGAGGGAAAAACTCTATTGTTAGAAAAAAGTCTAATTTCAAATATGAAAAATAAATATGTGAAAGAGGAGATTCAAAATATAGATTTTTCAAATATTAATATATTTAATTCAAAGCCTCGCTTTATAGAGAATAGAGCAAGTAATATAGTGGGCTTTAACTTTCAGAGTATGACCATATATTATGATGTAGATTATCTTTATAAAAATGGGGAGTGGAAAATAACAAAATTTAAAGAGAGAAGGGGAGAATAATGAAACCTAATGAAGTGAAGATTACAGTACCTTCTTCTTTAGAAAATTTATCTTTAATAAGAGCCATGGTAAAGACATATCTTGAATTACATCAAGTTAGTCAAAGAGATGTATTTCAACTCTTATCTGTGGTAGATGAACTTTCAACAAATGTAGTTGAACATGGGTATGAATATAAACCTGGAGATATCATTTTGGAAATTCAGAAATCAAATGATATTATTCGTTTAGTAGTAGAGGATAATGGAGTTGGATTTGATGAAGAGAAATTGAGTAAAGAAGAGGGTGGAATGGGACTTTTTATAGCGAGAACCATTGCAGATGATTTTAAAATTGAAAAGAAATTAAATGGAACATTGTTCAGAGTAGAAAAAAAGGTTAAGGAGGCATAAAGGAATGATGAGCAATTTTGAAATACTTGAGAAAAATGTTGGGGAAATTAAAGAGTTAAAAGTGGTAGGAGAATTAGATGCTCTAGTAGCTCCCAAATTAAAAGAGAGAATAACAAAGTTAGTGGAGTCAGATTCAACAAAATTTATAATTGATTTTGAAGAGGTAACTCATATTAATAGCTTGGCTATGGGAATTTTAAGAGGTAAATTAAAAGTTGTAAAGGAAATGGGCGGAGATATAAAGCTTATAAAATTGAATGAGCATATAAAGACTATATTTGAAATGATAGGTCTAGATGAGATATTTGAAATATATGAAACAGAGGATGAAGCAATAAATAGCTTTAAATAAAATACAATAGGAAGGAAATAAATTATGAGTACAGTTTTAGGAGTAGGTTTGATAATAATCGGACTTGGTATAGTATTTGCCATATTATACAAAAAGTCTGTTATAGATAAAAAAATAAATGAATTAAATGATTTAGAAGACGAAGTCACTAAATCGAAAATAAGGGCAAAAGAGATTATAGAAAA
Organism: Fusobacterium sp.; assembly: GCA_019410665.1. Classification (GTDB taxonomy): domain Bacteria; phylum Fusobacteriota; class Fusobacteriia; order Fusobacteriales; family Fusobacteriaceae; genus Fusobacterium_A. The sequence goes on along the minus strand of DXSD01000015.1, from coordinate 11,307 downwards.
CGCTGAAAAAGATGCTCAAGCAAAGGGTAAAGAGATCGAATTAAAAGCAAAGGAGCATGCATATTATCTTAAAGAAGAAGCAGAAAAAGAGATAAAGAATGCTAAAAATGAGTTACTGCAAAAAGAGGCTAGACTTACTAAAAAGGAAGAAACTCTTGATAATAAAATAGAAAAATTAGAATTAAAGAGCCAAGAATTAGAGAGGACAACTGAAGAGTTAGAGAGCAAAAAAGAGGAGATAGAGGCTATTAAATTAAAGCAAGAGAATGAGCTTGAAAGAATATCTGGACTTTCAAAAACAGAAGCAAAAGAGATCTTAATAGCTAAGTTAAGAGATGATTTAACTCATGAAACTGCAGTTGCAATTAGAGAGTTTGAAAATAAACTTGAAGATGAAAAAGATAGAATTTCAAGAAGAATACTTTCAACTGCAATAGGAAAGGCTTCAGCTGAATATGTAGTAGATGCTACTGTATCAGTAGTAAATCTACCTAATGATGAGATGAAAGGAAGAATAATAGGTAGAGAGGGAAGAAATATAAGAGCTATTGAAGCTTTAACAGGAGTTGATATAATAATAGATGATACTCCAGAGGCTGTTGTTCTTTCAAGTTTTGATGGTGTAAAAAGAGAGATAGCAAGACTTGCCATAGAAAAACTTATTACTGATGGAAGAATACATCCAGGTAAAATTGAAGAGGTTGTAAATAAAGCTAGAAAAGAGATAGATAAAGAGATAGTTGATGCTGGAGAAGGAGCATTAATAGAGTTAGGAATTCCTGGTATGCATCCAGAGATTATTAAAGTTTTAGGAAGATTAAAATATAGAACAAGTTATGGACAAAATGTTCTTACTCACTCAATTGAAGTAGCTAAATTAGCGGCTAATCTTGCTGCAGAGATAGGAGCAGATACAGAACTTGCTAAGAGAGCTGGACTTTTACATGATGTAGGTAAAGTATTAGAAAGCGATATAGAAGCTTCTCATGCTCTTATAGGAGGAGAGTTCTTAAAGAAATTTGGAGAAAAACCAGAAGTTTTAAATGCTGTAATGGCACATCACAATGAAGTTGAGTTTGAAACTGTTGAGGCTATAATTGTTCAAGCTGCTGACGCTGTTTCAGCTTCAAGACCAGGAGCAAGAAGAGAGACTTTAACAGCTTACTTAAAAAGATTAGAAAGTCTTGAGGAAATAGCAAATTCATTCTCAGGAGTTGAATCATCTTTTGCTATTCAAGCAGGAAGAGAATTGAGAATAGTGGTAAATCCAGAAGCTATGTCAGATGATGAAGCTACTAAGATGGCTAGAGATGTTGCTAAGAAGATAGAGGATTCAATGCAATATCCAGGACAGATAAAAGTAACAATTGTAAGAGAGACAAGAGCAGTAGATTACGCTAAATAGTATATAAGGGGATTCTTAATAGAATCCCTTTTTTATAGAGGTGAAAATATGGAAAAAGATAGTGAAAGACTTCGTAAAATACTAGAAGTAGCTAAGATGTATTATATAGAAAATTTTACTCAAAATGAGATAGCTAAAGAGTTGAATATGTCAAGACCTTCAATAAGTAAGATGTTAAATGAAGCTAAAGAAAGTGGAATTGTAACTATAAATATCAATTCTCCTTTTTCTGATAATGAAGTTCTTTTGGAAAAAATTATCACAAAATATGGATTAAAAGGTGGAGAGATAGTTCAAGATAGAGGAGAAAAAATAGTAACTGATAGTGAAATATATAGAGCTGGAATAGATTTTTTAATTAAAAATTTAAATGGTGTTAAAAATTTAGGACTAGGCTGGGGAAAATTAATAGAAGAACTGTTAATACATCTAGAAATGAATAAAATTTCAAATTTAAAAGGAAAAATTGTTCCATTAATAGGAAATATTAATCTTCCAGTTAGAGGATATCATACAAATGAACTTGTAAGAATATTTGCAGAAAAAACAGGAATTACCCCACTATATCTTTTTTCTCCTGCTTGTTTAACTAGTTTACAAGAAAAAGAAGTGATAAAAAATTTAGAAAACTATCAAGATATTGAAAAACATTGGAATAATTTGGAGTGTGTATTTTTAGAAATATGTAGCCATCCCTCTGTACCAGATATGGGAACAGCTGTGAGATTTGGAAAGAAATTAAATGAAGAAAAGGCAGTGGGAAATATCTTAGCTTATTATTATGATAAAAATGGTAGAGTGATTGAGGGAGAAAATGATTTCACTATCCAAATTCCTTTAGAAAAATTAAGAAATGTAAAAAAAGTAATTGGAATAATTTCTTCTAAAACTAATAAAAATGCAGTAATTGGAGCATTAAATTTAGGGATATTTACACATATAATAATTTCAGAAAAAGTGGCAAAAGAATTGTAGAAGAGTTATTTTTAGAGCTGTTTATTAATAATTTAAGAGAAAAATTTACTAAAAAAGATGTAAGATAACATCAATTAGTTATTTTTCTCTTTTTTATTTTCGATTATGTTTTATAATATTACTTTAAGACTTGTTTTAGATTTAAAAATACGAAAAAATTTCCATATTAATATTGACAAATGTAAAATAAAGTATTAAAATTAATTAACAAATGTTAAAAGAGGGTGACTATATGTTTTTAACAAGGGAAGATTTAAAAAGAATGTTTATTGTAAGTTCAAATTTATTAAAGGAAAACTGTGAAGAGTTTTCTAAAATAGATTCAAAATTTGGAGATGGAGATCATGGAATTACTATAAATAAGATAGCAGATTACATTCTTAAAGAGTTGGAAAATTGGAGTGAAGAAACTAGCATAAAGGATTTTATTGATGATTTAGGAACAGGAATAATGGGAGTAAATGGAGGATCAGCAGGGCCATTATGGGGAACAATGATATCTGGGCTTGCATGTCCATTGGAAGATGAAAAAGAATTAAGTATAGAAAAAGTAAAAGAGATGTTTAAATCTTCTCTTTCAGAGATGCAAGATATAACTACAGCAAAGGTGGGAGATAAGACAATGATGGATACTCTTATTCCAGCTGTAAAAGCTATAGAAGATACTCAGGTTGAAAGCTTTAAAGAACTTTTTGAAATAGGGGCAGATGCAGCTGAAAAAGGAGCAGAGGATACTAAAAAATATGTTTCAAAATTTGGAAGAGCTAAGAGTTATAAAGAGGAAACATTGGGGTATAAAGATGCAGGAGCTACATCTTTAGCATGTTTATTTAAGGGGTTTGAAAAAAGTTTTTAGATGCTAATATATAAAATAATGAGGAGGGAACAACAATGAAGATGAAAAAATTTATTAATGATCCAAGCAATTTAACAAAAGAGCTATTAGAAGGACTAGCTTTAGCTAACTCAGATATTTTAGAATATGTAGATGGAAAAATGGTAGTAAATAAAAAGTTAAAAGATGCTGATCGTGTAACAATTGTTACTTTAGGAGGGACAGGACATGAGCCAGCAATAAGTGGATTTGTAGGAGAGGGAATGGTAGATATATCTGTTCCTGGAGATATATTTGCAGCTCCTGGACCACAAGCATGTTTAGAAGCAATAAAATTAGCTGATAAGGGACATGGAGTTTTATTTGTAGTATTAAATCATGCTGGAGATATGTTAACTGGAAATCTTACAATGAAAGCAGCTAAAAAAGAGGGATTAAAAGTTATAAAAGTTGTAACTCAAGAGGATATTTCTAATGCTCCTAGAGAAAATGGAGAGGACAGAAGAGGGTTGGTAGGTTGTGTACCTCTATATAAAATAGCTGGAGCAGCTGCTGCAGAAGGAAAAACTTTAGAAGAGGTAGCAGCAATAGCTCAAAAATTTGCTGATAATATGGCAACTATTGCAGTAGCAGCTAGAGGAGCAACTCATCCTACAACTGGAGATATGATAGCTGAACTTGGAGAGGATGAGATGGAAATCGGAATGGGACAACATGGAGAAGGTGGAGGAGGAAGAATGCCTCTTAAAACTGCTGACGAAACAGCAGAGATAATGATAGAAGCTCTATTAAAAGACTTAAATGTTGTTTCAGGAGAAAAATTATTAGTTGTTATTAATGGAAGTGGAGCTACTACATTGATGGAACAATTAATAGTATTTAGAAAAGTACATAACTACTTAAAAGAAAGAGGAATAGAGGTAGTTGCTAATATAGTTGGAGAGGTATTAACAGTACAAGAACAAGCTGGATTCCAAATGATGATAGCTAGAATGGATGATGAGATGTTACATTACTGGAATAAATCTTGTAATACTCCATATTTTAAAAAATAAAAAGGGGAATAAAAATGGCAGATAAATTTGGAAATAAGTTAGCAAAAGATTATGCAATAGATACTCCCTTTGCTGGAAATAATAGTTTTCATGTAAAGGGTATGGGAAATATGGATTGGGGAATGAAATCAAGACTTTCTAAAATATTCAATCCTAAATCTGGAAAAACAGTTATGTTAGCTTTTGATCATGGATATATAATGGGGTCAACAGCTGGACTTGAAAGATTAGATCTAGCAATTCCACCATTATTAGAAGATGCAGATGTTTTAATGGGAACAAGAGGAGCTATAAGAACTTGTATTCCACCTCAATGTAAAAAAGGAATAGCTCTAAGAAGTAGTGCTGGAAGTTCAGTTTTAGATGATGATATGAGCCATGAAGTAATAGGTGTAGATATAGAGGATGCTATAAGACTAGATGCAACTTGCCTTGCTATTCAAACATTTATAGGAGCACCTGGAGAAAAAACTTCTATTGAAAATTTAGTTAGAACTGTGGATATGGGAAATAAATATGGTATTCCTGTAATGGGAGTAGTAGCAGTAGGAAAAGAGATGGAGAGAACTACAAAATTTTTCCTATTAGCTACAAGAATGTTAGCAGAATTAGGAGCTCACATCATAAAAACTTACTATTGTGAAAACTTTGAAGAGGTTGTAGCAGCTTGTCCAGTACCAATAGTTGTAGCAGGTGGAAAGAAAATACCTGAAAGAGATGCATTAGAATTAGCTTATAATGCAATAAGTAAGGGAGCTGCTGGAGTGGATATGGGAAGAAATATATTCCAAGCTGAAAATCCTAAAGCTATGATAAAAGCAATTTCTAAGGTAGTACATGAGGGATATACAGGAGAAGAGGCATTTAAATTATATGAAGAATTAAAAAATGAACTATAATTTTATAATTTAGGGGGTTAGATTATGGAATTTGTACATATAGGAGTACCTACTAAAAAGGTACAAAAAAATGAGATATATTTAGAGGGATTAAAAGTTTATGTAACAGATGCAGAGGCACATGATTACAAGTATGAATATTTAAGATTTGAAGAGGATTCTCCAATGGCAAAAGAGATTCAAACTCAAACACACATAGCTATAAAAGTTGATTCTATAGCTGAAGAGTTACCAAAAGGTGAGAAAGTTTTATGTGAACCTTTTGATGGTGGAGACTATATGATTGCTTTTATTTTAAGAGATGGAACTGTAATTGAATTAATGGAAGCTAAAAAGTAGGGGTTAAATTTATATAAAAATCTTCTAAGAGTATTCTTAGGAGATTTTTTTATTTTATGATATAATAGGAAAAAATAGTGAAGGAGTGAAAGAGAGTGAAAACATATTTAGTTACAGGAGCAGCTGGATTTATAGGGGTAAACTTTGTAAAATATATGCTTGAAAAATATGGTAAGGGTATTCAAATTATAGTTTTAGATAAACTTACTTATGCAGGAAATAAAGATAGTTTAAAAGATGAGATAGCTGAGGAAAAAATAGAGTTTGTAAAGGGAGATATAGGAAATAAAGAGTTAGTAGAAAATATCTTCTCAAGATATGATATAGATTATGTAGTAAACTTTGCAGCTGAATCTCATGTAGATAGAAGTATTTTAGGACCAAGAGTATTTTTAGAAACAAATATATTAGGAACACAAAATCTATTAGAAGTAGCTAAAGATAGTTGGACAATAGGAAGAGATGAAAATGGATATCCTATTTACAAAGAGGGAAAGAAATATATTCAAATCTCAACTGATGAGGTATATGGATCACTAAGTAGAGATTATACAGAGGCTAAAGAGTTACACTTAGATGAGAGTGTAAAAAAAGTAGTAGAAGGAAGAGATAACTTAAAAACTTATGGAGAAAAATTCTTTACAGAGGAGACTCCATTGGATCCAAGATCTCCATACTCATCATCAAAGGCTTCTGGAGATATGATAGTAAGAGCTTATGCAGAGACATATAAGTTACCAATAAATATAACAAGATGTTCAAATAACTATGGACCATATCAATTTCCAGAAAAGTTAATTCCATTGATTATAAAGAACATATTAGAGGGAAAATCATTACCAGTATATGGAGATGGAAGTAATGTAAGAGACTGGTTATTTGTAAGAGATCACAATAAAGCTGTAGATATGGTAATCAATAGTGGAAGATTGGGAGAAGTTTACAATATTGGTGGATTTAATGAGGAGAAAAACATCAATATAGTGAAACTGACAATAGATACAATAGCAAAAATAATGAAAGAGGAACCAGAGTATAGAAAGGTACTAAAAACAAATATAGAAAATATTAACTATGACTTAATAACTTATGTACAAGATAGACTTGGACATGATGCAAGATATGCAATAGACCCAACAAAGATAGCTACAGAGTTAGGTTGGTATCCAGAGACACCATTTGATAAGGGAATAGAAAAAACAATTAGATGGTATTTAGATAATCAAGAATGGGTGGAGAATTTAAAATAAATACGAACATAAAAAGAGGTTTATCTACGGATAAATCTCTTTTAAATTAAGAGTTTAGATTGAAAAATACGAACAAAAAATAAAAAAAATTGATGGTATTATTTTTTTAGTATGAGTGATAAAATATATTGGTAATGAAAATGAGAGGAGAATTTTTATGAGTGGAATAAAGGATATAATCAATCTAGTAAATGATCTGTTGTGGGGAAAAAATATTTTAGTTGTAATGTTGATAGGTGCAGCTGTATATTTAACTGTGAGAACTAATTTCATGCAGTTCAGATTATTTGGAGATATTATTAAAATTTTAGGAAAGAAGGAGGAGAATAAAGAGGGAGTTAGTTCTTTAGAAGCTTTTTTCTTGGGGACAGCTTGTAGAGTTGGAGCAGGAAATATAACTGGAGTGGTGGCAGCTGTATCTGTAGGAGGTCCAGGTTCTATATTTTGGATGTGGTTAGTAGCACTTTTAGGAGCTGCTACAGCTTTTGTAGAGTCATGTCTTGCTGTTATGTATAGAGAAAAGGTAAGTAATAAGGAGTATAGAGGGGGAACTCCTTGGATAATAGAGAAGAGATTAAAGCAGAGATGGTTAGGAGTAATCTATGCAATAGCTTCAATAGTATGTTATATAGGAGTTATTCAAGTAATGTCTAACTCAGTAACTGAATCAATCAATAGTGCTTATAAGTTAAGTGTAAATAATATAGCAATAGGACTTACAATAATAGTTGGACTTATAATCTTTGGTAGAGGAAAAAAAGATACAATTATAGTAGCATTAAATAAGATTGTTCCAATAATGGCAATTTTATATCTAATAGTAGTTTTATATGTTGTTATAACTAATTTTACAGCTATTCCAGCTATGCTTGGAAATATTGTAAAACAAGCTTTTGGAGCTAATGAGATGTTAGGGGGAGGAATAGGAATAGTAATAATGCAAGGGGTTAGAAGAGGGCTTTTCTCAAATGAGGCTGGAAGTGGAGATTCTAACTATGCAGCAGCAGTGGTTGATATAGATGAACCAGCTAAGCAAGGGATGGTACAAGCACTTGGAGTATTTGTAGATACTCTTGTAGTATGTAGTGCAACAGCTTTTATAATCTTATTAGCTGATCAAGATGTAATAGCTGGAACAAGTGGAATGACAATGTTCCAAGAGGCTATAAAAAGTCATATAGGTTGGGTAGGAATACCATTTACAATAGTTGTACTTTTCTTCTTCTCATTGAGTACAATACTTGCTGTAACTTTCTATGGAAAAAATGCTATAAATTTTATAGCTGAAAATAAAGGATTAAGACATCTATACCATGTAATTGTTGTTATTATGGTGTATATTGGTGGAATAGAGCAAAACTTCTTTGTATGGTCATTAGCTGACTTTGGTTTAGGAATAATGACAGTTATAAATATTATTTGTATATTGCCAATAGCAGGAGAGGCTCTTGCTGAGTTAAAAAAATATGAGAAGATTTTAAAGTCAAATAGATAGTAATCAGATAAATATAGTATGTTGAAATAAATAATTTAATAGATAAAGAGGAAAATTTTACTTCTAAGTGTTGATATTTAAATGGTAGGATTTTCTTCTTTTTATTTCTTAATTACAAACTAAAAATAAAGATATATATTAAAGTTGACTATTTTAATAAAGAATACTATAATTATAGTAACAATATTAAATTTAGTGAGGTTATAATATGGAGAGATTAAATAAAATAGAATTAAATGATATAATAAAAGAAATGAAAGAAAATGGAAAATATGAAGAGTATCATGATATGATATTAGATGATTATGAGGAGCATCAAGTGGTATATAAATTAGATCCAGATGAGATGATAGCTCTAGCTTATAAAAATAATACGATACCCTTTAAGATGAAGGAGTATTATGATTGGCATGAGATGAATTTACTTGTAGAAGAGGATTTAGATTAGGAGGATGTGTGATATGGGAGATGTTGAATTTGTAAAAAGTTGTTTTAAAAGTTTTTTCTCAATTGGTGCTGATGAAAGTGGAGGAGTAACAAGATTAGGTTATACTAAAAATGAAGATGTAATGCATGGAGCTATAAGAAATATAGCTAGAGAATTAGGATTTAAATATTCAAGTGATGAAGTAGGAAATACCTATATTTATGAAGAGGATTGGGAAGAATACTACCTTATTGGTTCTCATTTAGACTCTGTTATTCATGGAGGAAGATATGATGGAGTTGCTGGAGTTGTAGCAGGGCTTTTAATATTAAAATGGATAAAAGATAACAAATTAAATATTCCTTTAAAAGTTGTAGCCTTTAGATGTGAAGAGTCAAGTGCTTTTGGAATTGCAACAGTAGGAAGTGGACTTATCACTCAAAAATTAGATGTAGAGAAGTTAAAAACAGTAAAAAATGTTGAGGGAAAATCACTATATGAAACTTTAAGATTTAGAGGTTATAATCCATATTGTGAAAAAATAAAGGGAGTAAAAAAATATTTTGAACTTCATATTGAGCAAGGAAGAATATTAGAGGATAATAATTTGAAAGTAGGAATAGTAGATGCAATAGCAAATGCAACAAGATATTGGCTTGATATTGAAGGTAGACAAGATCACTCTGGGGCTGCTCCTATGGGATTTAGAAAAGATGCTCTTTGTGCAGGAGCAGAGATAATTACAGAGCTAGAAAAAATAGCTATAAGAGAATCTAAATTTAAAAGTGTAGGAACAGTTGGATTTTTACAAAACTCTCCAAATGCTTTTAATGTTGTTCCAGGTAAAATTAGAATGGGAATAGATATTAGAGGGGTTGATTGGGATAGTATTCAAAGAGTTGATAAAGAGATAGTATCTTTTATAGAAGAGGTATGTAAGAGAAGAGGATTGGAATATAATTTAGACTCTGTTTCTAAAGGAAAACCAGTAATATTAGATAGTGAACTTGTAAAAAATTTAGAAAAAACAGCAAAGGAACTAAATATATCTCATATGGTTATGAACAGTGGAGCTGGACATGATGCTATGAAATTTTGGGATATTGCTCCTACAGGAATGGTATTTATACCTTGTAAAGAGGGAGTGAGCCACAATATAGCAGAAGCAATAGATATGGAAGATATAATTTTAGGAAGTAAAGTAATATATGAGTATTTAAAAAAGATGTAACCTAAACAGTTACATCTTTTATCCATTTTAATGACTTGTATCTCCAAAGAGAGAATATTAGTTTGATAACTTCAGAAAATTCAGCCATACCTATTAAAATAAATATAGGAACTTTAAAATATGCTCCAATAAAAGCTATTGGAACTCCAAAAAACCAAAGTGGAAAAATATCTAAATAAAAAGCTACTTTTGTATCTCCACCAGCTCTGAATAATCCAATTAATATAGCCCAGTTAATCATTTTGAAAAATACAAATATTCCATAAACTCTCAATGTTTTATTAGCTAATTCAGCAATATCTTGTGGTAATTTGTATAGGGAAACAATACTACCAGTTAAAAATTGAACGAGAATAAAGCTAAGAGATGCCATAATTACAGCTACTAAAATGATCTGTTTAGAATAAGCTATAACTTTATGACGTTCTCCATTTCCTATTGTATGTCCGATAACCACTGAAGCAGCATTAGAAATTCCCATAAAAAGAATAGCAGATATAGCTGAAACAATATCAGCTATTTGAACACAAGCAGCTTGAGTGGTTCCAAGTTTAGCATAGGCAACAGAAAGAGAGATAATTCCTAAAATCCAAAGCATCTCAGTACAAACAACTGGTGAGGATATTTTAATAATCTCTTTTACCAGATTTTTAGGAATATTAAAGTAGGAATTTAATTTTCCTTTTAAATTAAAATCTTTTTTATAAATTATAAACAGTATAATTAACATCTCTACACATCTAGCTATAACTGTAGCAATTGCTGCTCCCCTCTCTTCTAACCTTGGAAATCCAAAATTTCCATATATTAAGCAGTAGTTAAAGAAAGTATTAAAAGCAACTCCAATTGAAGCTGATATCATAGGGAATTTAGTAAGTCCCATAGCTCTCAAAGAGAATCCTATACTAGAGGATATTGAATAGAAAAGATAACAAGGGATAACTGTTCGTAAATAAGCAACTCCAATGTCTAATACTTTTGGATCTTTAGAGAAAATCCTTATTATATGTTCAGCACCAAAAAAAGCTGTAAAAGCAAAGATAATAGCTACAAAGAAAGCACATCTAAGCATAAGTCCAAAGATTTTTCTAATTATTTCAAAGTTTCTTTTTCCATAGTATTGGGCTATAAATACTCCCATTCCACTACATATTCCAAATATGATAAGATCTAAAATCCTATATACACTATTAGCAAATCCTACCGATGCTATATACTCAGTTCCTAATCTTCCAATCATTAAATTATCAATAAAATTAAGTGAAGAGGAAACTAGTTGTTGAATCATTAGCGGAATACCAATTGATAAAAAAGTTTTATAAAAATCTTTTAGATTAATTTTTTCATTAGTAATTTCATTCATAAATTTTTCACCCCTCAATATACTACATTATAT
>DXSD01000149.1 GCA_019410665.1 Fusobacterium sp. | reverse complement strand
ATATTAGAAGTATCCTCTTTTTCAATAGAGATAATCTCTATTTCAGAGTTTTTTCTTTTTTTAACAACAAGTCTATCATAAAAAAATAGTGCTATAAAAGAGAGAACTAAAGCTAAGAAACTTGTAACAATACTTTGATTTTCAGAAAAACCTAAAAGTTTTTCACCTAAAAAATATCCAGCTATCATAGCTATAGCAGGGAAGACATAGGCTATAGAAGCAGCCTTTATAACCTTTCCAGCAGATATTTCAAAGGTAACAGTATCTCCTATTTCAGCTTTCATATCAGTTACAAATTCAAAGTCCTTTCCATATTTACTATCTCCACTACATCCACTACAATGAGAACAAGCTGTATCTTTGTAGAGTTTTACAAGGATTTTATTTCCATCAATTTTTTTTACAATACCTTTGTTTAACATTTCTAACCACCTTTTAAATTTATATCTACTAAAATTATATCATAAAATTTTACAAAACTTTACTATTATTTAAAATTGTGATAAATTTTAGCAAACATCTCAATTCCTGTAAGTAAAGCTCTTTCATCAAAGTTGAATTTACAATTGTGAAGAGGTTGAGTGAAGCCCTTTTCTTCATTTCTAGTTCCTAAAAGTATAAAAAGCCCTGGAACTTCCTGTTGATAGTAAGCAAAATCTTCAGCAATAGCAAGAGGCTCATACTCTGTATAGTTCATTCCATCTATAGTTTTTAAAAATCTCTCATATAGATTAAAGTCATTCATTACAGGAGGATACATAACCTCTATATCCTCTTCAATTTTAACATTGTAAGCTATCTCTATTCCTCTATGTATCTCTCTCATTCTCTTTATAGCAAAATCTGTATTCTCTTGTGAGAATGTTCTAAGTGTTCCCCAATACTCAACTGTTTCTGGTAAAATATTAAAAGTAGTTCCCCCTTGGAATTTACCAATAGTGAGAGCAGTTGTTTCAAATGGAGAAAAGTTTCTCGAGATTATAGTTTGGTAAGCATCTACCACCTTTGTAAAAGCTTGTAAAGCATCAACTCCTTTATGTGGCATAGCTCCATGTCCACTTTTACCTAAAATTTTCCCATAGAAACAAGTAGGTTGAGCAAAAAATGCACCAGCTCTACACCCTATAGTTCCTTGAGGTATTTCAGGGAAAAGATGTAATCCATAGATCTCTTTTACAGAAAATTTTTGTAAAAGACCAGATTTACAAATTTCTTTAGCTCTTCCTGGAGATTCCTCAGCTGGTTGGAAGATGAGAAGAACACTTTTTTCAAGTGGCATAATAGTAGTAAGGTATTTAGCAAACCCTAAAAGAGTTGCCATATGCCCATCATGTCCACAAGCATGCATCTGCCCTTTATGTTCAGAAACGAACTCAACTTCATTCTCCTCTAGGATATTAAGAGCATCTATATCAGAACGAAAGGCGATACAATTTTCTCTGTCCTTTCCCTCAATATAAACATAAAGCCCAGTTTCACAAATTTCTTGTGGTTCTAACCCAATTGATACAAGGTAATCTTTTAAATATTTTTGAGTTTTAAACTCATTGAGAGCAGTTTCGGGTATTTTGTGTAAAGCTCTTCTATTTTTTATAACATCATCTAATAAAAAATTAAAATTCATTGTTATCCCCCCTCTGTTTATAGAAGTATTTTAACATAAAAAAAAGAAAAAACCTAGCCTAAAATAAGCTAGGAAGCATACCTAAAATAGTAAAAATAGTGATATATTTTATATCTTCTAGGATCTCTTTTTTCTTTAAATTTAAAACATTCTCTTTTACCATTATTTTATTATGTTTCTGTATATAGTTTGAAATAAATATAATTGAAACATACCCTAAGGTGAAGAATACAATATCAAATTTATCAAAAGTTCCAATTACAGTTCCATGTCCTCCAAAGTATTTTTGAATAAATTCTAGTAATATCATAAAGATATATATTCCAGTAAATAGTGAAAAATGAAAAAAATAAAAAACTCTATCTACAAGAAGGATAGCTCCAAAAGAGAATAACCAAAGTCCGTCTGGAAGTGAGTAAACAGTCCATAAAGGTAGATGTTTTCTATATAACCAAGCTATATCTCTAATTTTGATAACATGTTCATGTATGACAGGATGGGTATTAAAAATTTTGAAGTAAAAAAGAGTTCTACTTCTATATAAAAAGTATATTGCCACTCCTAAAAACAGTGGAAATAAGACTAAAAAAATCTTTCTTTTTCTCATAATTTCCCCTTTTATTCAATCTCTCTATTAAAAAGATACTAAAAATACCAAAAAAAGTCAAGAGTTGAAAAAAACAGTTTTTTCTATTATAATAATGAAGGAAGAAATTGGAGGGTTATGAC
>DXSD01000148.1 GCA_019410665.1 Fusobacterium sp. | reverse complement strand
TAGGATCTAGTGTCCCAGACGTGAGAGTTCAAGTCTCTCTCTTCGCACCACTTAGTTAGCAAGAGATTCTAAAGAATCTCTTTTTTTATTTTATTCTAGTTTTGAAAGAGGAAAGTATGAGAAATATAAAACTTGTGTACAAATATGATGGAAGTATGTTTTATGGATTTCAGAGGCAACCAGAAAAAAGAACTGTACAAGGGGAAATAGAGAGAGTATTGAATATTGTTTTAAAAGAGGAGATAGATATGATATCTTCAGGGCGTACAGATAGAGGAGTTCATGCTTTAGTACAGGTCTCTAATTTTCATACTAATTCTACTATTCCTTTGGAAAAACTTAGATATATTTTAGACAGGGGATTACCTCTAGATATAAATATAGTAGCAGTTGAAGAGGTAGATTTAAATTTTAACTCTAGATTTGATGCTAAGAGTAGAGGATATAGATATATTATAAGTTGGGAGAGAGATCCTTTTAGAAGTAGATATGAAACCTATGTTAATAAAGAGATAGATAGAGAAAAGTTTTTAGAGATTTTACAACCATTAATAGGAATACATGATTTTGATAATTTTAGATTGAGTGATTGTGGAAGTAAAACTTCAATTAGAGAGATTTATAGTATAGATGTAGTAAAATTAGATGAATTTAGGATAGCTATAGATATTTTAGGTAGTTCTTTTTTGAAATCTCAGATTCGTATAATAATTGGAACAGCTTTAGATGTATATTTTGGAGTGAGAAAACAGGATTATTTAAAAGAGATGTTAAATAATCCTAAGAAAAAATTTATAAAAAAAGTGGCAGATCCTAATGGATTATATCTTTCTAAAGTTAACTATTAAAGGGAGAAGATTTTAATGGAATTTAAAGAGATAAAAGATGTAGATTTAGAACTTTTAAATAGAATAGTTGAAATAGAAGAGGAAGCTTTTGAAGGAAATGGAAATGTAGATCTTTGGATTTTAAAAGCTCTTATCAGATATGGAAAAGTTTTTATATTAGAAGATGGGAAAGAGATTGTTAGTATAGTTGAATATATGCAGGTTATGGATAAAAAAGAGGTGTTTCTCTACGGACTTTCTACTAAAAAAAGATATAGGAAACAAGGGTGGGCTAAAAAAATTATGATAGAAAGTGAAAAGTACTTAAAAGAGAGAGGTTATCAAGTAATAGCCTTAACTGTTGATCCAGAAAATAAAGTTGCCATTGATCTTTACACAAAATTAGGTTTTATAACTGAAGAGTTCCAAGAACATGAGTATGGATATGGGATACATCGATTGTTGATGAAAAAAGTCATAAATTAATGTGAAAAAACTTGACATTGATTTTAAAATAGTGTACTATATAAATATAGAATCATTACAATTTTAAAATTTATTTAGTTAAGATAGGAGGTGTAAGATGGAGTTATATATTGAAAATATAGGAGATTATTTAAAAGATAATGGGATTAAGCCTTCATATCAAAGAATCAAAATATTCCAATATTTAGTGGAGAATAGGAATCATCCAACAGTAGATATGATATATAAAGCTTTGTGTACAGAAATTCCTACTCTATCCAAAACTACTGTCTACAACACATTAAATTTATTCATAGAGAAAAAAATTGTGAATATGATTGTAATTGAAGAAAACGAAACTAGATATGATAGTATAATGGCTGTTCATGGACATTTTAAATGTGAAAAGTGTGGAAAAATATTTGATATAGATATAAATAATGAGATATCTAAAAATAAAGAATTGGAAAACTTTGAAATTAAGGAACAACATTATTATTTTAAAGGAATTTGCAAAGAGTGTGCGAACAATAAATAGAGGATTCTTTTTATTAGGAGGGAGATTTTATGCAAAAAAATAGTTTTATTAAATTGCATTGTGGGGCCTTAGCACAAGTTGTGTCTTTAGGTAAAGAGTGTAGTGAAAATCTAGAAATAGTAGTTCCAAGAGTTGAAGATGCTACAACTGAAAAACATGTTCCATATATTGAAGAGAAAGAGAATGGATACTTAGTTAAAGTTGGAAAAGAAGCAAAACACCCTATGGCAGAAGCTCATTATATTGAATTTATAGAATTAGAGGTAGATGGAGAGTATTTGTACAGAAAATATTTAAAACCAGAAGCTGAACCAGAGGTATTTTTTGAAGTGCCAAAGGGAAAAGAGGTTGTTGCAAGAGAGTATTGTAATATACATGGTTTATGGTCAAGCAAATAAGAATTAAAATATAAGAGTAATTTAAGGAGGAGTTTAGTATGAAAAAATATGTATGTAAAGTATGTGGATATGAGTATGATCCAGCTGTAGGAGATGTAGATAATGGAGTAGCAGCAGGAACTGCTTGGGAAGATGTACCAG
>DXSD01000147.1 GCA_019410665.1 Fusobacterium sp. | reverse complement strand
AAAAACTTAGTGAAACAATGTTTACCTTAAGAATACCTAATAAAGAGATACAAAACCTATTTAAAGGATTGTTTGTAGATGCTATTTTTAGAGAGAGTAATAATGTTGGAAGTTTGATTCAAGCTTTGGTTACTAAGAATATATCTCAAATAATAAAGAGTTTAGAAGATGTGGTTATTAATGCTATTAGTTTCTATGATATTAATAAAAAGGAAGCACAGAACTCAGATAAAAATCTTCGTCTGTGTCTCAATAATCATAGTCGTTCTCAGGAACTCCTTGATTATTGGAAAAATCCTTATCAAGCATTATTAGGAGGATTCTTATATGCTTTAGATGATTACTATATAATGGATCCAAATATGGAGAGTGGTTATGGAAGAGCTGATATAATACTCACTCCAAGAAATAAAAATTGGGCTGGATATATTTTAGAACTAAAAAGGGCTAAAACTAATGATATAGAAAAAAAGCAGAAGAAGCTTTTAATCAAATAGAAGATAAAAAATATGAAACTCTATTAAAGAAAAATGGAGTAAAGGATATAGTAAAGATTGGATTAGTTTTTGATGGGAAAAAAGCCATAGCCTATTATTGATGAGTTTAGTATTCAAATTTGATAAATCGGGAGGAATGTAATATGACAGCTAGAGAAATAGTAGATAATAGAGTTGAAGAAATTGAAAAAGATTTTGGAAGAAATATTGGTAGACTTTTAGAAACAAAAGATAGAAAAAACTTCTTAGTAGTATTAGATTTCTTTGTATCTATACCAATGGGACAAATGATGAAGTATGTTTCATTTTTATTAGATTTAGAAGAAGAGTATCAAATAAAAACAGTTCATTGCTTACCAGCCTTTCATAAAAATATGATTATTTGGGTAGGAACAATAGATAATAAAGACTTAATAGAGGAATAGGAAATATTTTTAATAAAAATTTATAATTAAATAATACTATAAAATAGTGAAGAGTAAAATCTTCACTATTTTGCTAAATATAAGGAAATAGAGGGGGATAAAATGGAGATAAGATTATTAGTAGAAAAAGAGATAGATGAGATGGCAGAACTTTATGTAAAAAGTTGGAGAGTAACATATAAAGGAATTATACCAGATAAGATATTAAATACCATTACATTAGATAGATTTAGTAAAATATGGAAAGATTACATAACTAAAGAGAATAATGGTATATTTGGAGCATTTGAAAATGATATATTCTTAGGATTTGGAGCTTTTACTCCAGATGAAGAGATGGCAGATACTTTATACTTAGATTCTTTACATATAAAAGATGAGTATAAGGGGAAAGGAGTAGGAACTAAGATTATAAATGATCTAAAAGGATATGCTAGAGAAAAGGGATATAAAGGTGTAAGTGTATCTATAATGAGTGGAAATGATAGAGCAAGAAATCTATATATAAAATTAGGAGCTATACATCTAAATGATTATACTAACTATGAAACAAAGTGTGAAAAACTGTATTGGGATATAGAAGTATTGGGAAATGGAAAACTTTTGGATAGAGCAAGTAAGGAGTTAGAAGGAGCAGATGAGCAATTATTAGTATTGAAAATAGTGGAGCAATATATTAGAGAAAGTAAGTTGAATACCCTATATAAATTATTGACTAGGAAAGAAACTAACCTAAAAGATACTGTTAAGATAGGAATAGAAGCACAACCATTAACTCATAGAGAGAAGGAAGGAAATACTTATCTTGACTTAGCTATGGGAAGTATAAAGAAAAGAGGAAATACAGAATCAGGAATAGAATTAGATACTAATAATGAAGAGCAAGATTTCGTATTTTGTGAGGCCAAATGGAAAAGTGATTTATCTGTTGGAGTAAGTAAATGTTCTATCAGGAATCAACTTCAAAGAGTAATAGAAAATGCTTTAATCTTTGCTGGAGAAAATTTTAAAGGAAATATATTTGTTACTTTAATAACTCCAGAAATATATAAGAAACACTATGAACTAGGACTTAATACAAGATTTTACTCTTGTAAATATTTTGAATATAAGGGAAATATAAAAGGAACTTTTTTAAGAGAGCTTGACTTAATTAAGGAATTGGGAGTAATACCTTTTAATGATGAAAAAGGAACAGAGAAAAAGAGTAAATATAGAGAGATAGTTGAAAAGAATTTAGATAGGTTAATTTTAAATTGGGTAACTTTTGAAGAGTTACTTGCTAAAATTTCTGATGGTAGTTTAAAGAGTGAATACGAAAAATATAATACAGAAGAGTAATTTTAAAGTGGCAAAACTTATAAAAAATATAAAAAATGTCTTTTATAAGTTGCAAAACTTTTAGAAAAATAAAAAAGGAGAGAGTATATTGAAAAATGTAGCTGAGATAGAGAAAGAAGTTAATGTAAAATAAAATGTAAAAATAAAATATTTAATGTTAAAAAAATATAAAAATTAACATTTTTTTCTAAATATGATATAATAAAATTAACACTAAATATATTTAAGAAAGAGGTTAAAGATGTATA
>DXSD01000146.1 GCA_019410665.1 Fusobacterium sp. | reverse complement strand
TAGAAGTAGCAAGACTTCCAAAAGATGTAAAAGTTGAAATAGAAGTTATCGCTGTCAAATAGATATAATTTTAACATATTAATTTAACCTGATAAGATATATAATTTTATTTATATCCTATCAGGGTTTTTTTATTTATGATATAATATATAAAAAGTTGAAAGGAAGTTTTTATGAAAAGAAAAATTTTAATTATAGAAGATGAAAAAAATCTTATGTTAGGGCTTAAGGATAATTTTCTAGCTGAGGGGTTTGAAGTTATTTCAGCTTTTGATGGAGAAGAGGGAGTAGATAAATTTTATAGTGAAAATCCAGATATACTTCTTTTAGATATTAATCTTCCTAAAAAAGATGGATGGAAAGTGTGTAGAGAGATAAGAGAAGTTTCCTCTGTTCCAATACTTATGATGACTGCTAGAGATTCAGATGAAGATGAGTATAAGGGGCTTGATTTAGGAGCAGATGATTATATAAAGAAACCATTTAATTTAAAAATTTTAACTTTAAAAATAAAGAAGCTATTAAAATTAGATGATAACAGTATCTATAAATATGAAGCTCTTTCCTTTGATGTTAAAAAAGGGGAGATAGTAATAAATGGAGAGAATATCGAGCTAACTAGAAGAGAGATACAATTTTTAGAGTATATGATAAAAAACAGAGGAATAATTTTTACTAGAGAGTATCTATTAAATGAGATATGGGGTTTTGACTTTGATGGAGATGACAGAGTGGTAGATACTTTGGTAAAGAGAGTAAGAAAAAAACTTGGAGAGTACAGTTTTCTATTAAAAACTGTAAGAGGAATGGGATATAGTTTTGATGAAAATAAAAATTAACCTCTTTAGAAAGATATTTATTTTCTCTATTTTTCTTGTTATTTTTACTGTTGTTTTAAGTTATACTTTAAGTGTTTTTATCTCTGATAAGTTTTATATATCCCGTCGAAAAGAGGAGATAGAAAAAGTAGTTGAAGTAACCAAAAAACTTATGATTGATAGTGATATTTTAGAGGACTATGTAGAGGATATAAAAAATAGTCAGGGAATAGATATTTATATATCGAGCAACACTTACTATGATTCTTTTTATGATATTGAGTATAGCAATGATTTTGATGAGATAGAAGATGGATTTCATATTGACAGTATAGGGAATTCCCATATAATGCTATTAATTTACAAAGAGAAACTTTCTGATGAGAAAACTTTATTTGTAACTACTTCCCTTTCAGTTATGAGTAGTCATAGACATGAGGTTTATATGTTAAATATTTTCACTTTACTTATCTCTCTTATATTGGCAATTTTTATAAGTAGATTTTTTGCTAAAAAAATTACTGATAATATAGCTGAACTTAACAGAGTGGCTAAAAAAATTACTGACTTAGATTTTTCAGAGAGGGCAATTGTAAATACTAGTGATGAGTTATTGGAGCTGAGTGAAAATATTAATACTATGTCTTACAGTCTTTCAACGTCTATTAGTAGTTTGAAAAATTTTGTTTCCAATGCATCCCATGAGTTAAAAACTCCTATTACAGTTATAAACTCCCATGCTCAAATTTTATTGAGAGGAAGTTTAGAAAAAGAGGAGGAGAGGAAAAGATATTATAAAGCAATTTTAAAAGAGAGTAAAAATATGGGAGAGTTAGTAGAGGATCTCTTACTACTTTCTAGACTCTCTGCTATAGATTTGAAGCTTGATATAGAAAAATTAGATTTTCACTCTTTATTGAGAGAAAGTTTAGAAAAATATGAGTTCCTAGAATTGGAAAAGGATATTGAATGGGATATATCTTTAGAGAAAATAGAGATAGAGGTAAATAGAAAATTTTTTCAAATAGCACTTAATAATATTATACAGAATGCCTTAAAGTATACACCTAGTGAAAGGGTGATTAAAATTTATCAAGATCAAAACAGTATTTATATAGAGAATCCAACCTCTTTAATTGAGTCTTGTGAAAATCTGTTAGAACCTTTCTCAAGGGGAAATAATGCTAATGAATTGAAAATAAGTGGACATGGATTAGGACTTTCAATTATAAAAAAAATATTGGAAATACATAAGATACCTTTTAATATTTATTTGAAAGATGGAAACTTTATTTTTACTCTGACATATTCAAGTCACAATTAGCTTATATAATTTTGCTATATAGGAGATAATTCAATTTTAAGGAGAGATAAATATGAAAAAATTAATAATAACAGGACTAATGATAGCTACTTTAGGAAATACTGTATTTGCACAAAATAGGCCTCAAATAGAGGAAAAACCTCTTCCACCACACTTACATAAAATGAAAAAGGCAAGGGATTATAAGAAAAATCCAGAGATGGAAAGAATTAGAATCCTCATAGATGAGAAGAGATTAGATATAAGAAAAGAGTTACTAAATGAGAATCCAGATTGGAATAAGATAGAGAAGCTTAACATTGATATAGCTACTGAAGAGGCAAAACTAAAAACTTGTCGTATGAGAGAAAATTATGAAAGAGAATACTCTATTCAAAAATAAATAAACAATAAAAAATAAAACTACACCTAAAATCTTAAATACTAAGATAGAGGGGGTAGTTTTTTGTTATAAGTTATATATCTAAGTATGATGATAAATTTAAAAAATCACCTTTTGAAAGAA
>DXSD01000145.1:1634-2693 GCA_019410665.1 Fusobacterium sp. | reverse complement strand
TTATAATCTCCATCTATATGTACAGAAGCTAAGTATAGGCTTTCAAGTAAAAGACTATCTACTTTTTGTTCTGGTTGTAAATCTATTCTATCTAAAAAAGTTTCAATGTTTCTTTTAAAATTTTCTACCATTTCATTATCAAAAGAGAGTGCTAATTTTGAAAAATTATTTAATAATGTTGGATATGAACTATTAAATCTTTCTATTTTTATAACTTTTCCATTAATAATTTTATTTTTTTCCTCTAAATCAAATTTTTCATTTGAAGTATTAAATAAATTAGCATCATCTTTTACCAAATCAAAACAAAACTCAGTAGCTACAAATCTTAATAATAACTCTACATCTCTTGAATGTTTGTGTATAGGTCCATATATTTTTCTCCATTTTTTATTTTCATTATTAATTTCATGAAGCATATCATATAGGTCACATTGATATATTCCATTTCTTAACTCTTGATTTTTTAATGTAGTTCCACCTTGATTGAGATTTCCAAATATCTTATAATATATTTCTTCTTTATTATCATCAGGTGTTTGTACCATAATTTCAACAACTGTAATAGGTCTATTTATCGCTCTTTTATCTTTATCAGAAAGATTTTTATATGTTATACTTACTTTTTTTCCATCTTTTTCCTCTATTTCATAAACCACATCTTTTAATCCATACTGTTTTTCTAATTCATTTTCAAAATTACATCTTAACTTTTCATTTTTATCTTCTTTTAAAATATCTTTTAAACTTATAACTTGTTTTGTAATATTTTTAAAAAATTTGCTTTTATAATAAAGATAAAGACTCATCAATCTTTGTTGTCCATCTAATATCACAAGCTGGTTATCCTTATTTCTATATCCATAAAGTGGAGGAATAGGAAATCCTTTTACCAATGATATAGCTAGCTCTTTTACTTGTTCCTGAGTCCAAATAAAATTTCTTTGATTTCTTGGTATTATAAAATAATTATTTTCTAAATTTTCCATAAGAGTTTCAAAACTAATTCCTTGAGAAATCTCTCTAACTAAAAAATTATATTTTTCTAAACTAGGTCTC
>DXSD01000145.1:0-1534 GCA_019410665.1 Fusobacterium sp. | reverse complement strand
AGCTTTAGTATTTAATGTTGACTTTATTTCTAAAAGAAACACACAAAGTTTTCTATCCTTTTCAAAAATAATTATTCCATCATTTTTAGAATTAATCCCTTCAATACCTTTTTGAAAAAATGGAAATACTCTAAAATCTCCACTCTCATCTTGGTCTAAAGAAAAAGCTATAACTTTCCCTCTTGTTTTTATTTTTACAAATTTTCCACTAGCATTACTATTTTCTTCATAAAAGAGCAAATGATTATCAGAATTTTTTCTAACTTTAAAGTCATTATGAATAATATTATCTAAGTCAAGTAAAATCTTTTCTATATTCATTATTCATCACCAGATTCTTTTAATGAATAATAAATATCATCATTTCTTTCATTGATACTTTCAATAACTTCATCAAAAGTTTTTGTAATAATTCCCTCTTCTCCTATCTCCATTTCATTCATAGTTCCATCTTTAAATAGATAAGCACCTGTACTATTTTTTCTTAAAATATCTTTCTCACTATAACCATATCTTTCCATAATCTCAGTTTTATTTTTAAAATCATTATCTAACATTAGAAGATTATTAAACTCTTTTGTAATATAATCACTGTGAGTAGAGATAATTACTTTTACTCCACTATTTACTAATCTTACAAGAAGTTTAGCAATTTTTACTTGGTTTTCTGGATGCAAATTTAATTCTGGCTCATCAATTATTAGATAATCTTTCTCTTTTATCAAGTGTCTCAAATAGAATATTACTCCAAAGATAGTTTTTACTGTTGAAGATGCCATATATAAATCTAACTCTTTTTCATTTTCAGTTTGATAAAAGATTCTATTATTATTTATCTTATATCTTCCTTTGATTATCTCTTTTTCCATCTCTTCAGCTATATCTATAAGAGGTCTATTTCCATCAATTTTGTCATATGTATCTAATTTAGTTAAAATATTCAAATAATCTTTTACAGGTTTAGGATAATTGCTAATATTCTCTAAATTCTCTATATTAAAATCTATATTTTCTACAATATTCGCTCTCTTTCTTAGAAGTTCATTATAAAAAATATTCAATCCATTTCTTTCGGTAGGAAGCATATACTTTTGTTTCCCCTCTTGAATTAAACAAAAAGTAAATAAAGCTTCTATATATCTTTTAGAATACTCTTCTAAAACTTCTTTATTAATATTTTCACTTATTTTATCTTTGAAATAAATGAAAGCTATTTGATTGCTATTTTCTGCTTTTTTATAATTAATTATCTCACTTTTTTCTTCTCCAACAGTCATATTACTTTCAAATTTTGAACTAATTAATTTCTCTCTTTTTTGTTCTTTATCTAATTCAATTTTTAATTCTAAATCCTTAAAAAACTCTTTCTTACTATTGAAAATCTTATATAAATTTTCTCTAACTTCGTTAGCTATCTCTTTAACCACTCTATCAAAATTATTCTCAAATAAGCTGACTACATCTATCTCTTGTATTCCCTCTCTCAATAATTGAGTTATATCTAAATTAAATTCTGCCTTATAATTTTTTAAAG
>DXSD01000144.1 GCA_019410665.1 Fusobacterium sp. | reverse complement strand
ATACTTTTTTCAAACTCTAAATTATCATATGGATAATCAATATCAACTTTTATCACAAACATTTCATCCAATTCTTTGATTTCTGGTTGTGGATTTTTTGAATCTAATATCTTATCTAGCTCCTTAACCTTTTTATTTATTTCTAATTTTGAATTTTCTAATTCTTTAATTTTTCTATCTATCTCATCCAATTTATCTTCTAAAAATATCCTACTCTCTTTAGGATTTGTACTTTCAAAATACTTTTTTATATCATTTAAAGAAAATCCCGAGTTTTTTAACATTAAAAGAAAACTAAAATCTGAAAATCTATCTCTTGAGTAATAACGATATCCATTTTCTTCATCTTTATAATCAGGTTTAAATATATTTATTTTATCATAATAAATTAAAGTTTGTCTTGACACTTGAAAAAAATTGGCTAACTCACTTATTGTATAAAATTTTTTCATTTTTCCTCCAAAAATATCTTGACTATATAGTATACTATACACCTTATACTCTATATTGACAAATATATTTTAGGAGGTTTATTACATGAGTGAAATTTCTTTAGGTAATGTAAGTACTAGAAAAGCTTTCTTTAAATTAGCATTACCTAGTGTCATCGGAATGCTTATAGTTTCAATGCAAATGATGATTGATGGATTCTTTATCGCTAATTCTGTTGGTGCTTCTGGACTTGCTGCAATAAATCTATCTATGCCTCTAGTTAATTTTTTTATGAGTGTAACTATGATGATTTGTGCTGGAGGGGCTGTTTATACCTCAATAGAACTAGGGAGAAATAACAAAGAAAAAGCCAATGAAATTTTTTCTTTTACATTACTTATCTATCTCATTATCATAGGGATTTCAGGATTATTTACAGCTTTTTTTATTGATAAAGTAGTTCTTCTTTTAGGAGCAGATACCAATCTAATTCCCCATGTTAAATACTATCTTTTAACACTTTTAGTATTTAATATTTTTCTTAATTTTCCAATTTTTACAGAGACCTTTGTGAGAGTTGGAGGAGTTCCCAATTTCGTTTTTATAAGTTCTATTATCTGTATTACAGGAAATATCATTGGAGATTATATTTTAGTTTATAAATTAGGATTAGGAACTTTTGGAGCTGCTATTGCAACAGCCTCAGCAAATGGTTTAGCATCTTTAGTTCTACTTTTTAGATTTTTTAAAAATAGATGCTCTCTATCTCTAATTAAACCAAAGGGAGATTTTGAACTTTTGAAAAAAATTCTCTACAATGGTAGTTCTGAGATGTTAACAGTTGTTTCTAGTGCTGTAGCTACTTATATTTTTAACTTAATACTTATGAAAAATATAGGTTCTTTAGGAGTATCTGCATTAACTATTGTATTTTATGTAAATAGTATTTTAAACATCTGTCTATATGGTTTGGCACAAGCTCTTCAACCACTTGTTTCCTTTAACTTAGGAGCAAAAAGATTTGATAGGATAATGGAATCTTTAAAAATTTCTTTAATGTCAGGAGCTACCTTAGGTATTCTATTTTTTATAACTATGATATTCCAAAAAGAATTGATAATTAATATGTTCTCAAAGGGAGATGAAGCTTTAGAAACTCTTACTAATGAAGTTTTAAGAATAGTTATTTTTCAATATCTTTTCTCTTTTATAAATGTTATGGCTAGTGCCTTTTTAACAGCTTTAGAAAAACCATTTGAATCAGTAATAGTATCTCTTTTTAGATCTTTAATTTTTACTGTAACCTTCCTTTTCTTATTGCCTAAGTTCTTGGGTAATATTGGATTATGGCTATCTCTTCCTGCTGGAGAGTTCGTATGTATCTTTATAAGCATCCCTTTGATGTATTATTCTTTTAAAAAAATTAAAATAGGAGCTTAATTGCTCCTATTTCCCTAAAAACTCTTTAACTTCTAATAAACTTTCAAACTTTTTATATGCTAATTTATTCTCTTCTTCAGTAAACTTTATAGTATCTTCTACTACAAAACATTTTATTTTAGCATTATTAGCTGCAGTAGCTCCCAATACTGAATCTTCTATAACTATAGCTTCTCCAGTTAAAACTCCCATCTTTTCACAAGCCTTCAAAAAAATATCTGGAGCTGGTTTTCCATTTACCACTTCATCACCAAAAACCAAAGTATCAAAATATTCATATACCTCTGTCTCTTTTAACTGTCTCTCTGCACTTTCTTTCCTAGTAGAAGTTGCCACTACACATTTTAAATCTCTCTCTTTTATATATTTTAATAGCTCTACTACCCCTCTTTTTAATTTGATTCCACCCTCAGATTTTATTATTTCTAATTGAATCTCTTTTTTCTCATCTAAAATTTTTTTAGCCTTCTCTTCTCCTACTAATTCTGCTAATATTCCTTGAGTTCTTTTAACAGTTCCACCCTTTATATTACGTAATTTTTCCAATGTTATCCCTAATCCATATCTTTTGCTTACTTCAAACCAAGCTAAATTAGCTACTCTCTCACTATCTAAGATCACTCCATCCATATCAAATATTACGAGTTTTAATTTCATTTATCCTCCAAATACCCTTTTTTACTATATTATATCATAGATTTTTTCAAAAAATACAAAACCCCTCCTAAAAAATCTAAGAGGGGTTTTTATTATTTTTTAATTATTTTTTGATGTTGTAGAATACTTCTAAACCATTGTATTGAGCCATTGATCCTAATTCTTGCTCAATTC
>DXSD01000143.1 GCA_019410665.1 Fusobacterium sp. | reverse complement strand
GTAGAAGTAAGTCCCTTAGCCTTTCTATTTTGCTCTAAAGTTTCT
The DNA here is from genome assembly GCA_019410665.1 of Fusobacterium sp. Lineage (GTDB taxonomy): Bacteria > Fusobacteriota > Fusobacteriia > Fusobacteriales > Fusobacteriaceae > Fusobacterium_A. The sequence continues at coordinate 2,725 of DXSD01000143.1, read as the reverse complement.
AATCCATAGTGTTCAGCAAGGCTACTTCCATCTGCCATCTTTAAATCTCTTTGTAGAGCATTTCCAGATGTAGTTTCATTCTCTACATATCTTGAAGCAGATATTCCAAACTTATGTTTTTCAGAAAGTTTATATTGAATATTTCCATCAATATAGTCACTTGCTCCCTTCTCTCCCTCTCTGAACTCTCCATTATTTTGTCCTGCATAGTTCATTCCAAAAGAGATTTTATCATTTAATTGATAGTTCCCACCTGTTGAAAACTTCTTGTTGTTAAAAGAATCAATATCACTCTCTACATAACCACCTGTATACCCTCCAGATTTTGTTATGATATTAACTACTCCTCCAGAAACTCCATTTCCATATAAAACTGCTCCCCCTCCTGGAGATATCTCTATTCTCTCTACGTTACTCATAGGAATAGTTTCTAATCCTAGCCCTTTTCTAGTTGGATTAAATGGATTTATTGCCACTCCATCTACTAAGATTTTAACATTGTTCATAGCTGAATCTCCACTACCTCTCATGTCAATTACAGCTCCATTTTTTGAATTAACTATATTTATCATGGGATTGTCGTCAAGAGCTTCTATTACATTTTTGTAATTTTTCTCTTCAATTTTCTCTTGAGTTATAACACTAATGTTAGTTGGTTCATCTAATAAAGTTGTTTCAAATCCCATAGATGTCACTACTGTTTCACCTAAATGTATACTCTCTTCTCCCTTGGCTATAGTTCCAGCACATATTAAAAATGATAAAATTGCTAATTTTTTCATTTAATTATTCTCTCCTTTTTCTCTATACTTTCACACGCTTTTCATTATATCGAAAAAAATTATTTATGTCAATATATTTTGATATTTAAAATTATTATTTGCAAAGCATAATTATATAAATATAAATATTAGTTTTCTAATAGTATTGACTTTAAATATTAAATATTTTATAATATACTAACTTCAAATTACATCAAATATAAAATTTTTAAGGAGAGAATATGTTAAAGAAATTTTTTATTACCATTCTATTTTTTATACTAAATCTTATTACTTTTTCTAAAGTAAGTGATTATCAAGATTTTTCCAGTGAACGTTCCACTTGGTTTTTTAAAATAGATATAGATGATAACAAAAAAATATTTTCTGACTTTTATCCCCCTTTTGATCCTAGTGTTAAAGTAGAAAATTTTTCTCCAATTATGGAGTACAACCTCAAATCAAATTATTATTTTAAATCTCAAAATATCTTAATGGTTGAAATTGAAGATTTAAAAAAAATCTACTCCCCATATTTTTCTTACTCTTTAAAAAATCAAGTATTAAATATAGAGTTTGTCAGATATGATAAAAATATAGTGGGAAATTTAGGAAAAAGAAATACTAAACTTGAATATAGTAAAAGGGTTTGGAATTTTACTTTAGATTTAAAAAATAATAACAGTAAAGTTACCTATTTAGAATATGAAAAATTCCTTGGAGGAAGAAATAAAAAATTTATTGAACCTAGTAAAATAGTGAAAAAAGAGAGTAAAGAAATTGATTTCTCTAAAACTGATCTAGATATAAAAGGAGAAAAACTCTACATCTCCGCTTCTAAACTTTTGAATTATTTTGATATAAAAAGCAAAATTGAAGCTGGATATTTAGCATTACAATTTAACAATATACCAAGAATTACTAGTGATACTATAACTCCCCCTTCAGCTAATAATATCTGGCTACCTGGTGGAGTTGAAAAGATAGATAAAAATTACACTTGGGCAAATTATATGGATGATATCATATCTAACAAAAGATCTTATGGTTGGTTTTGGAAAGGGCTAGATATAAATAAAGGTGATATCTCTAAAGATGTAGATGGAAATAAAATTAAACTTGAAACTGAGAGAATCATTCCCTTAGCATTTTATATTCCTAAAAATTACTCCTCTAAAGATAGTAGATTAACTTTTATCCTACATGGAGGAACTGGAAATGAAAATGCTTCAGCTTATAGATTAGCTCAAAGAGATATCTATTTAGAAAAATATGCAGAAAAATACAACTATATTTTAGCTTTTCCAAATGGTTGGACTCAAAATCCACTATGGATGCATAGGGAAGCTCTACTTTCCTTTGAAAAATCCTATGGCTTTATAATGGAAAAATTTCCAGTAAACAGAGATAGAGTTTTTCTAATGGGGAACTCTTTAGGAGGTAGGGGAACCTTTGATATAGCTATGAGAAATCCAAAACTATTTAAGGCTATTGCAGTTACTGCCCCAGCTTGGGGAGTTAAAACTCATAGTCAATGGGAGCAGAAAAAATATTCAATAAAGGATATAGAAAACCTTCCAACTTTAATTGGAGTAGGTACTGCTGATACCACTTTTTCCTTTAGAGTAGAGGTGGGAAACCCCATTGAAAAAGGTTGGATAACTAAGGATATACAACCATTTTTAAAAGATGCTACATATGTAACTGTTGAAGAGGGAAACCATACATACAATTGGGGAAGTATTTTAGACCTTATCTTTGATTTTTTTGAAGATAAATTTAAACAAAATAATAATATAGATATTAATTATAAATCTACTTTCAAAGCTCTTCAAGTAGATGGAACAACTATGATTTCCCTAGAAGATCTCCAAAAACTATTTCCTCAAGAGATTAAAATCTATAAGATTTTTTCCTATGACAGAGATAGAAGCAAAGGTGTTGATTACTATACTCTCATATTT
>DXSD01000142.1 GCA_019410665.1 Fusobacterium sp. | reverse complement strand
ATCAATGAGTTATTATAACATAATATTAAAAATAAAAAAATATCTCATTTTTAGTTAATATAGAATTTTATTATACTTTATGCTATAATCAAAGGAAGAAATATAGACTAAAAATGGAGGATATAGCATGAAAATAGAGAAACTTAAAATCCAAAACTTTCGTTGTTATGAGAATATAGAGTTAGAATTAAAAGATAACTATACAGTTCTAATTGGAATAAATGGAGCAGGTAAAACTACTATTTTAGATGCAATCTCCATAGCTTTAGGTGGTTATATTTCTAATTTTGATGGAATGGGAATACATGGAATCAGTAAAAGTGATTCTCACTATAAAATGTATGAACTAGGAAGTAGAATAGAAAGAGAGCATCAATTTCCTGTTAAGATTTTTGCTGTTGGAAAGATAGGTAATCATGAGATAGAATGGACTAGAAGTCTAAATAAAGAAAATGGAAGAACTACTAATATAGGAGCAAAGGAAATTATAGCTTATGCAACAGAGATACAGGAAAAAGTAAAATCAGGAAATAAAGAGGTGATTTTACCACTAATAGCTTATTATGGAACTGGTAGACTTTGGATGCAAAAAAGAGAAAAAAATAGTAAAAAGAGCCAAGAAAATTTTTCTCGTTTAAAAGGTTATATTGATTGCTTGGATTCTGCTTCTAATGAAAAAATGATGTTAAGATGGTTTGAGAAAATGACCTATTTAGAATTACAAGAAGGGGAAAAAATTCCAGAACTTGAAGTTGTAAGAAAAGCTTTAAATAATACTTATGAAATAATAGATGAGAGCATAGAGAAAGCTAATTTTAATTATAAGGTTAAGAGTGGAGAGCTAGAAGTTAGTATTAAAAGAAAAAATGGAACAGTAGAAAGCCTTCCACTTAGAATACTTAGTGATGGTATAAAAAGTACTATGAGTATGATAGCTGATATAGCATATAGAATGGCTATATTAAATCCTCAACTATTAGATAACATTTTACAAGAAACTTCTGGAATAGTTCTTATAGATGAAATAGATATGCATTTACACCCAAGTTGGCAAAGCAAGATAATAAAAGTTTTAACTAAGACATTTCCAAAGGTACAATTTATATTTACAACACATTCTCCTAGTGTATTGTCAAATATCTCCAATGAAAATATCTTGATTTTAAATAACTTAGAGATATATAAATTAACAGATAAAACTTATGGAAGAGATATAGAAAGTATAGTTCATCAAATAATGAGAACAGAAGTTAGACCTCAAGAGATAGTGGAGAAATTGAAAAAATTTAATAATCTATTAGATGAAGGTAAGATAGATGAAGCAAAAAAATTATTAGAGGAATTAGAAGAAGTATTAGGACAAAATGATACTAATATCATAGATGCAAGAATTTCACTAGATTTAGAAGAAATGGGTGTATAACAATGATACTAATTAGAAAAAATCGTATTCCTTCATCTTTAGTTGAATATAAACGAACTATAAATGCTTCCTTTGATAATTTACCTAAAGAAGTAAAAGATAAATTGAGAACTTCTTTATTAAAAGAACAAGGATATATTTGTGCTTATTGTATGAGAAAATTGGGAGATGATTCTTCGAAAGTAAAAATAGAGCATTATGTTGCAAGAAATGAGGAGAATGAATTAGAATATAAGAATTTACTTGCTGTTTGTAAAGGAAATGAGGGAGAAACTTTTGAAAAACAGACTTGTGATACAAGAAAAGGTAATAGAGAAATAAAAATAAATCCTCAAGTAAATAGTGATGTTTTAACTATTAGTTATACAAGTAATGGAGAGATAAAATCAAGTAATTCAGATTACCAAAAAGACTTTGATGATACATTAAATCTTAATGATGTTTTTGGATTAGTAAAAGCTAGGAAAGAAGCCCTAAATTCGTTGAAAAGAAGCCTTAGTAAAAGTAAAACTCATTTAACAGAAGATACAATAAGAAGAATATATACACGATACTCAGAAGCAGAAATAAAAGAGTCATATGTTGGAATATTATTATGGTATCTTCAGAAAAAAATGAGATAAATTTGATTATAATTATAGTGTAAATAGTATTATATTGAATTTAAAATAATTAGACTCATATTAAAGTTATCAGATATAAAAATGCCAGCAACTAAACTTGAACTTCTTATAAAAATGCTTCGTAAAGAAATTAAAGAATATGGTAAAGTTAATAAAGTTTCTGCTAAATCTTTTCAAGAGATGCTTGAAAATACAATTAAAGAGTACCATGAAAGAAGAAAAGCATTAGCAGCAGAAGAAGCAGGAGAAACACAAGAAAAAGCATCAGATGATATTATAAAAAGTGCAACCGAACAAACTCTTAATATTTTAGCACAGATGAAAGAAAATAAAGAAAGTTTTCGTAAATTTGGATTGACATTTGAAGAAAAAGCATTTTATGATATATTAATAACTTTGCGGAATCAACATAATTTTGAATATGGAATTGATAAAAAAATAAATGGAATTGTTATAAATGAAAAATGTAAAGTATTAGCTAAAAAAGTAAAAGAGATAATAGATATAAAATCTTCTTTTGCAGATTGGCTTAATAATCAAAATGTTAGAAATCAATTAAAACTTGAAATAAAACTTTGTTTAATAAAAAATGGATATCCGCCACAATATAGTCCTGAAGTTTTTGGCAAAGTAATGGAACAAGTTGAAAATTTTGAAGAAAATTTAAATTAAAGGAAAGGCAGCTTTCCTTTTTTTATATCAATTAATTATTACTAAAAAAATTTAAACTTTTTTTATAAAAATATTGTCAAAAGTGTATAATATATGATAC
>DXSD01000141.1 GCA_019410665.1 Fusobacterium sp. | reverse complement strand
CAGCGTCAGATGTGTATAAGAGACAGCTTTTATTTCTATTAATTTATTTTCAATAAAATCTTTATCATAATCTTTATGTAAATAACTATAACTATACTCTTTTGAATCGAACTTTCTTTTTAAAATACAAATTACTGGATAATTTTGAGTTGTTATTTGTTTCATGGATTGTTTTAGCAGTGAATTTGGATTGTAATAATTTTTTTCTTTTATCAATCCTAAACTTATTCTTGTTGTTCCTATAATCTTTGTTGTCATGAGTTTAATATTTAAATAATTATATATTCATGATTTTTTAAGTAAGTTTCATAAGTTATAATTGCTTTTTTTAATTTTCTTAATGCTACAGTTTTTTCCATATTATCTCCCATTAAGATAAAAACCACTATAAATTTATAGTGGTTTTTATCTTCTAGTTTTTCTGTTGCTCACCAACAGTGTTGGCACTTATGTCCAACTAATATTTTAGGTTTTTCTGTTGCCTACCAACGGTGTTGGCACTTATGTCCAACTAATATTTTGAGTTTTTAAGGTGCTAGATCACCAATTATTTCTTAATTATATTATAAATTATTTTATATAAGATGTCAATTTTTTTATATTTTTAAAAATCTTATAGTTTAAAAATTATTCATTTGGAACAGCTCTATGACCTAGCCCTATTACTACTTCATCTAATCTAAACATTCCAATAGTTAAGAATATACAAACAGAAAGATGCTCTTGACATCTAGCTACTCCAATTTTTCCTCCAACATTAAATCCCACTGATTTATCTAAAATTTGATCAATAGCCTCTCTAGTTGCCCCTGTAACAGCTCCCTCATACACATGAGACTCACTAATAAGTCCATTTCTTTTAGCTGCAACTAAAGTTCTTTCCAATATTTTAGGGATAGATTCAACAACATTTCCTCCAATATCCACAGCAGCAGTTCTAATCCCCTTTTTTAAATACTTCTCTTTAAGTTCTTGCTCCTCTTCTCTACTACTCATAGCCATCTCAACTGAAACCTTTGCTATATCCTTACTTTTATATTGCATAAATTTTTCCTCGCTTTCATAAAATTATATCTATATTATATCAAAAAATATTAAAAACTTACAAAAAAATTTGTTTAAGAAGTCTAAAAACTTGTATAAAACCATTGATTATTTTATCTTAAATTTCCAAGAAGACTCCCACTTCTTTAGGAGGGAGATGAATTGGAAAAAGTTTGGATATTAGGTATATAAATGATATAATAACTGTATAAAACTTAATGATAAGGAGGTGAGAAATCAATGTACTTGACAGTAAAGCAACAGCTGAAACATCTAAGTAAAGAGGAATATCTAATATTAAGAGAGTTATGTCATTCAGCAAAAAATCTGTATAACCAAGCTGTATATAATATTAGGCAATACTATTTTGACGAAGGAAAATATCTTAACTATGTAGAAAATAATAAACTTTTAAAATCAAGTGAGAATTATAAAACTTTGAACTCCAATATGGCTCAACAAATTTTAAAAGAGGTAGATGGAGCTTTTAAATCTTTCTTTGGATTACTTAAATTAAAATCAAAGGGGGAGTATAAAGAAAAAGTAAAACTTCCTAAGTATCTTCCTAAAAATAGTTTTACAACATTAGTTGTTGGATTTGTAAGATTAAATAAAAATACGTTCATTCTTCCCTACTCACAAAGCTATAAGAAAAATCATAAGCCTATTAAAATAAATATTCCACCATTACTACTAGATAAAAATATAAAAGAGATTAGAATAATTCCTAAGTTCAATGCTAGGTTCTTTGAGATACAATACACTTATCAAATTGAAAATGAACAAAGAAATTTAGATAAAAACAATGTACTGGCAATAGATTTAGGAGTAAATAATTTAGCTACTTGTGTAACTAATCGAGGAAAATCTTTCATAGTAGATGGAAAAAAATTAAAATCTATAAATCAATGGTTTAATAAATACAATGCTAAGTTACAAAGTATAAAAGATAAGCAAGGTTACGGAAAAACATTGACTATGAAACAAAAATCTATTTGGAATAAACGAAATAATAGGGTAAATGATTATCTATCAAAATCTGCTAGAATAATAATTAACTACTGTCTTGAAAACAATATTGGAACTTTAGTTTGTGGATATAATAATGTTTTTCAAAGAAAGAGTGATATAGGAAAGAGAAATAACCAAAATTTTGTAAATATACCCTTTTCAAAACTTCAATCAAAACTAGAGTATCTATGTGAGTTCTATGGAATAAAGTATGTAGAACAAGAGGAAAGCTACACATCTAAGGCTAGTTTTTTTGATATGGATATAATTCCAGAGTATAAGGAAAAAGATAATATAGAGTACTCTTTCTCAGGTAAAAGAGTAAGAAGAGGAATGTATAAAACATCAAAAGGGTATATATTAAATGCAGATGTAAATGGAGCATTGAATATATTGAAGAAAAGTAAAGTTGTAGACTTAGAAGTCTTATACCATAGAGGGGAAGTGGACACCCCTGTAAGAATTAGAGTATCTTAGATACTTGAAACTTTAAAATTGTCAGAAATGACAATGAACGAAGCTCCCACTTCAAAAGCTGAAAGCTTTAAGTGGGAGAGGTTCACGGACTTACAGGAGTTTGGATAGCTTTTCCTACTGTTGAAGTGATAACTTGTATGATTTCAATATTGATTTATAGAAACTTTAGTAGAAAAGATCCAGTAATGAGAAGAGTTATAAATTAGATTTTTTAAATTAAAATAAGAGTAAATGAAAAGGCTATTGCAAATTCTTAAATTGAAATCAAAAAATAAAAATATTTAATAATACAAAAGGA
>DXSD01000140.1 GCA_019410665.1 Fusobacterium sp. | reverse complement strand
ATTTGAACAAGAAACTATTATGAGTTTAGCTACAAAAAGAAATTAATTAAGGAGAAAAATTATGGGTTTAAATAAAGATAAAATAAATGAACTTTTTCTAAAATATTCAGTATATGGTGTATTAATTTTACTAATCCTATTTTTTTCATTCTATACACCTGTTTTCTTAAGTAAGGCTAATATATCAAACTTTGCAAGACAAATTCCTACTCTTGGAATATTAACAGTAGCAATAACAATGTTGCTTATAACTGGTGGAATGGATCTATCAATGGGTTCTATTGTTGCCTTTTCTGGAACGACTTCTGCCTATTTTGCATCACAAGGTTATGGAATTATTGTCTCTTTAGGTATTGGTATTCTTAGTGGAGCATTTATTGGAGGTCTAAATGGATTTTTAATAACTAAATTTAAATTAGAGCCTTTCATTTTAACATTAGGTACAAATTTAGCTATTAGAGGGTTAATATTATTTTTAACTAATGGAATTTATATAAAAGGATTACCAGATTGGTTCTATGTATTATCTAATACTAAAACTGGTATAAAGTATATCTATTCAAATACTCTATGCTTTATCTTTATAGCTATACTTGGTCTTTTTATAATGAAAAAAACAAGATTTGGTCGTACTTGTTATGCTATGGGATCAAATAAAGAAGCTGCAAGATTATCTGGAATCAATACAAATAAACATTTTATTTCTGTTTATATTATTGAAGGAATTTTAGCTGCTATTGCAGGAATTTTATTGATGTCATCTCTTAATGTTGGTGCTCCTAATGAAGCACAAGGAATGGATCTTTTTGCTCTTGCAGGAGCAATTATTGGGGGAACTCAATTTGGAGGAGGAGTAGGTACAATTGGAGGAGCTCTAGTTGGATTATTTACTATTGAAGTATTTAAAAATGGTTTGGCTATCTTAGGAATAAATTCTTTTATGCAACAAGCTGTTACTGGAATTATTATCGTTGTAGCTATAATTGTAGATTACTTTAGAAAACATAAAAATTAATAAAATATAAATTTAGGGAGGATCAAACTTATGAAAAAACTATTATTATCTTTATTAACATTAGCTTTAATTAACAATTTTACAACTGAAGAAACATTTGCTAAGGATAAGAAAAAAATTTACTATATTCCAATTGTTGATGTTGGTTCATACTGGCAACCTATGCAAAAAGCTGCTATAGAGGAAGCTGAACAATTAGGATATGAGATTGTTATTAGAACTTCTGCTTCTAATGATGCTCAAAAAAATGAAAAACATTTAGGATTTATTCAAGAGGCTATAGATGAAGAAGCCGCTGGAATAGCTGTTGCTGCAATTGATCCTGATATGTTCGATAGAAAAGTAAGAGAAGCTTTTAGAGAAGATATTCCAGTTGTAACATTTGACGGAGATATAAAAACAAAGGAAAATAGACTAGCATATATAGGAACTGATAACTATAAAGCTGGTATTGAGCTAGGTAAAAAAGGAGCTGAAATTTTAAAGGAAAAAAATATTACTAATGGAAAGGTTGCTCTTGTTGCAGTTAATTTAACACAAACAACAATGGTTGATAGAATGAAAGGAATAAAAGAAGGGTTCGATACAGTTATGGGTCCAGCATCTAAAAACTTTATCTGGCTAGAAGGAATACAAGACAATGATCAAGCTGCTGAATCTAAAAGACAATTAGAGGGACAAATAGTTGCTAATCCTGATATGGTTGCTGTTTTCTCTTTAGGTTCTGAAGGTCCTGATACTGGAGTAATGGAAGCCATTAGAACTCAAAATGTCGCAAATAAAGTATTTCATTTTGGTTTTGACTATACTCCTACATGGGAAACTGGAATAGAGGATAAATTAATTGTTGGAATTGTTGATCAAGATTCTGCTACAATAGGAAAAACAATTATTCAAGTTCTTGATAAAAAAATTAAAGGAAATGAAGTTGAAAATAATTATCCTATTCCTGTTAAATGGATTCTAGCTGAACAATTAGTGGAATATGGAAAAACAAAATAATTTTTTAAGATGGCTAAATTTATTTTAGTCATCTTTAATTTCAATCTATAACAATATTTAAGGAGATTATTATGAAATTATTTATTGATACTGCAAATTTAGACGAAATAAAAAATGCAAATAATATGGGAGTTATTTGTGGAGTAACAACAAATCCTAGTTTAATAGTAAAAGAAAAAAAAGATTTTAAAGAAACTATTAGAGAAATTAGTAAAATTGTAGATGGGCCTATTAGTGCAGAAGTAATATCACTTGAACATGAAAAAATGGTAGAAGAAGCTATGACTTTAGTTCCAATACATAAAAATATTGTAATAAAACTTCCTATGACTATAGAAGGATTAAAAGCTTGTAAAAGCCTAACAGAAAAAGGAATAAAAACAAATGTAACTCTTATTTTTACTGCAACTCAAGCCTTGTTAGCTGCTAGAGCTGGAGCAACATATGTAAGTCCATTTTTAGGAAGATTAGATGATATAGGAGAAAATAGTACTGAATTAATAAAAGATATTGCTACAATTTTTGAAAAACATAATATAAAAACTGAGATAATAGCAGCAAGTGTAAGAAATCCTTGGCATGCTAAAGAAGCAGCAAAAGCAGGTGCACATATTGCAACTGTACCGTATAATGTATTGCTAGCAATGACAAAACATGAATTAACAAACAAAGGAATAGAAAAATTTTTAAAAGATTGGGAAAATGCAACAAAATAATAAAAGGAGATTATTTATGAAAAGTCAAGAGATAAAAAATCTAGAATCAACAGCAACAAGCATAAGAAAATCTATTGTAAAGATGATTTGTGAAGCTAAATCAGGA
>DXSD01000014.1:12787-28417 GCA_019410665.1 Fusobacterium sp. | reverse complement strand
GAGTTATTATATGTGAAAGTATATTAAATTACAGAAAAAATAGAAATTTTGGAGGAAAAAATGGTTTATGGAATAATTGACATAGGATCAAATACAATAAGATTATCAATTTTTAAATATGATGGAGAAAGATTAAAATTAGTATCAAATAAAAAAGAGATAGTAGGATTAGCTCTATGTGTAGAAAATGGAAAATTAACAGAGAAAGGTATAGAGAAAACTTGTGAAATTTTGAATAAATATAGAGAGAGTTTAGAAAATTCAAAAGTAAAAGTTTATTCAGTATTTGCTACTGCTTCTTTAAGAAACATAAAAAATAAAGATGAAGTTTTATTAGAGATTAAAAAGAGAACTGGAATGGAACCAGAAATATTATTTGGAGAAGAGGAAGCTAGATTAGGATTTTTAGCAGTTAAAAATGAATACTCTGTAAGTAATGGAATAGTTATAGATATAGGAGGTGGAAGTACTGAGATAGTTGTATTTGAAGAGGGAGAGATTAGAGAGTTGACAAGTATCCCAATTGGAGCTCTTAACTTACAAGACAGAAATGTTCCAGGTATAATAGCAAAGGAAAAAGATATAAAGAGAATGAGAAGAATTGTAAGTAAGGCTTTAGATAACTTAGATTGGGAGAAAAAAGAGTACACTGATATGTATGCTGTAGGGGGAACTGCTAGAGCAGCTTTAAAAATTGCTAAAGAACTTTTCGAAATACCAGGAGAGAGTAAATCTTTTGGAAGAGCTGATTTAAAAGCTATAATAAGAAAAATGAAAAGTGAAGTACACGAAGATTATAAGTCTGTGTATAAGGTAGTTCCTGAACGTATTTTTTCATTAGCTGGAGGATTATCAATATTAAGTGAAATTGTAAAAAGATTTAATATTGCTAATATCAATATAAGTAAAGGTGGAATTAGAGAGGGATACTTTATTGATAGAATTTTAAATTACATGAAAGAAAATCAAAAAATAAAAGAAGCAGAGATTGAGGAGATAAAAGCTGAGGGTGGAGAGATAAATGGATAAAAAATGTTTTGAAAATCGTGAGCTATCTTGGTTGAAGTTTAATGAAAGAGTACTGGAGGAAGCTGAAGCAAAAAGTGGAAACCCTTTATTAGAAAGAATGAAGTTTGTTTCTATTTTTACAAGTAATCTAGATGAGTTTTACATGGTAAGAGTTGGAACTTTGACAGATTATCAAAGATATTTTAAAGATTATATTGACACTAGAACTAATTTAAATGTTCAAGAACAGCTAGATGAGATATATTTTAGAACCGCAGAGCTTTATAAGAAAAAAGATAGAGTATATGCTAGTATTATAAGTGAATTAAAAGAGAAAAATATCAATATAATAGGTATTGAAGAGTTAGATGAAGAAAAGAGAAAGAAGATAACTAAATATTATAAAAGAAATATTTTACCTTTGTTATCACCACAAATAATTGATGTTTGGCATCCTTTTCCATTCTTACAAAACAAAAAGTTATATATTACAGTTGAGTTAGAGGCTAAAAAAGATAAGAAATTAGTGGGAATAATTCCTGTTCCTTTAAGAGTGAATAGATTGTTAAAGGTTGAAGGATTAGATAATACTTTCCTATTACTTGAAGATATAATTAAATACTACTGTGCAGAGATATTTTCAATGTATAAAGTAGTAGATTCTACTGTTATGGCTATAACTAGAAATGCTGATATAGATACAGATTATGATATTGGTTTTGATGAAAGTATGGACTATAGGCAATTCATGAAGAAGCTTATAAAAAATCGTTCAAAATTAGCTCCAGTACGTATAGAATTCCAAAAAGAGATGAGTAAGTTTCTTACTAAATTTTTCTTAAAAAGCCTAAATTTAAATTTTGAGCAACTTTTTATATCAGAAACACCATTAGATCTAAGTTTTAGTTTTATACTTGAAAATTTAATAGAAACTCCATTAAAAGATGAGTTAGTATTTTCTGAATTTAAACCAAAAGAAAATTTAGAGTTAAATAGAAATGGAAATATAGCAGACTTAATTTTTAAAAGAGATCTATTATTATTCTATCCTTTTGAAAGTATGAAACCTTTCTTAAATCTATTAAAGCAAGCAGCTGAAGATGATAGAGTTCAAAGTATAAAAATTACTTTATATAGAATTTCTAAAGATTCAAAATTAGCTAATTACTTAATAACTGCAGCTGAAAATGGAAAAGATGTAACTATCCTAATGGAATTAAGAGCTAGATTTGATGAGGAAAACAATATAGAATGGGCTCAAAAATTCCAAGAAGCAGGATGTACAGTTATCTATGGAGCAGACAAACATAAAGTACACTCTAAAATTTGTCAAATTACATATAAAGAAGATGATGGATTTAAGTATATCACTCAAGTGGGAACTGGAAACTATAATGAAAAAACTACTAAAATATATACAGATTTTTCAATTATAACTGCTGATAAAACTATAGGAGTAGATGCTGATAAGTTCTTTAAGAACATGGCAATAAGTAATCTTGAAGGAAAATATGAGAAATTATGGATAGCTCCTGTTGGATTTAAGCAAAATGTATTAAAATATATTGATGAAGAGATAGAAAAGGCAAAAAGAGGAGAGTCAGGAACAGTTACTATAAAGTGTAACTCTTTTACTGATAAAGAGGTTATGAAAGCTCTTATAAATGCTTCTAAAAATAATGTAGAGGTAAATTTAATAGTTAGAGGAATTTGTTGTTTAATTCCAGAGATTGAAGGATTAACAGATAAGATAAAAGTTATAAGTATAGTAGGAAGATTCCTAGAACACTCAAGAATTTACTCTTTTGGTAAAGGTGATGAGCAAAAATTATATATCTCTTCTGGAGATATGATGACAAGAAATACTGAAAATAGAGTAGAGATTTGTTGCCCTATTGAAGATGAGATTATAAAACAAAAAATAAATAATATTGTTGATATTATTTTAAAAGATAATGTTAAGAGTAGAGAATTAAGCTGTGATGGAATATATAGACACAAAAATATTGGAGAGTATAAAATCAATTCTCAAGAGATATTTATGGAAGAGAGTATAACATTTTAAAATTTTTAGAAACCATTATAAAGTTTTGAATTGAAATTAAATAATTAGATAGATGATAAAAAGGAAAATTAACTTGAAATGATATTGCTGTAATTTGAGAATTTACAACAATTTAATCATAGTGATTTTCCTTTTTTATTATTTAATTAAATATTTTAACATTAAAATTACAATAGTTTTACTTTTTCTTTACAGATTTTAAATATTCTTTTAACAACCTATTGGTAGAATCTATTTGTAATAAATGAAGAGATTTGGAGGTAAAAAGAATTGTATAGATCAGATTCCCATGTACATAGTGAATTTTCAGGAGATTCTGTTGAAAGTTTAGAAAAAATAATTCAAAAAGCTAAAGATTTGAAAATGGACGAGATAACAATAACAGATCATTTAGATTTGGATTTTCCAATGGAACCTAATATTTTCACTTTGGACTTTAATAAATATGTGGAGAAAGTAAAAGAGATAAAAAATAGAGAAAAAGATATTAAAGTAAGAGTAGGGATAGAGATAGGGTTACAACCATATCTTGCTCAAGAGTATAAGATGGTATTTGAAAATCAAGATATTGATTTCATAATAGGTTCATCACATGCAGTATCAAAAAAAGATGTTTCAAATAAGGAGTTCTTCTTAGGGAAAGAAAAAGATGAAGCTCATAGAGAATATTTCTTAGAGGTATTAGAAAATATAGATCTATTTCCTGGGATTTCTGTATATGGGCATTTAGATTTTATAAATAGATACGGAATGGGAGTATACGATAATTATAAAGAATTAAATTATGATTTACACTGGGAAATAATAGAGAAAATCTTAAAAAAATTAATATCTAAGGGAATAGGTTTAGAAGTAAATACTTCAGGACTTAGATATGGACTTGAGAATTTTCATCCACATACAAGAATATTAAAAAGATATAAAGAATTGGGTGGAGAGATAGTAACAATAGGTTCAGATTCACATAAAGCAGAAGATTTAATGAAGGATTTTGAAACTGTAAAGAAAATATTGAAAGATTTGGGATTTACCCACTATTGTACTTTTGAAAATAAAAAATTAAAAAATAGAGATTTAGAAATTTAAGGAGGAAAAATGAATATCAAAAAAATATTAATGGGAGTATTTGCTATAGGAGTTTTAGCAGGTTGTGGAGGAGAGAAGAAAGAGGAGACTAAAGTAGCTTCAGAAGCTCCAATGACTTTAGAACAACTAATAGAAGCAGCTAAAAAAGAGGGAGAAGTAAACAGTGTTGGAATGCCAGATGCCTGGGCTAACTGGAAGGGAACTTGGGCAGATTTAAAAGAGAAATATGGATTAAACCATGTGGATACAGATATGTCTAGTGCTGAGGAGATCGCTAAATTTAAAGCTGAGGGGGAGAATGCAACAGCAGATATTGGAGATATTGGATATGAGTTTGGAACAGTAGCAAGAGCACAAAATGTAACTTTACCTTATAAGCCAACTACTTGGGATGAGATTCCTCAATGGGCAAAAGATCCAGATGGACACTGGGTATTAGGATATACAGGAACAATAGCTTTCATAGTAAATAAAGATCTAGTTACTAAAATACCTACTTCTTGGAAAGAGTTAGGAGAGAGTGATGCTAAGGTAACAATAGGACCAGTTGGAATCGCTTCACAAGCAACAAACTCAGTTCTAGCAGCAGCATTTGCTCTAGGAGGAGATGAAGGAAATATTCAACCAGCTATAGATTTCTTTGGAAAAATAGCAGAAGAGGGAAGATTATTATCAAATGATCCATCTATCGCTGCTTTAGAAAAAGGAGAAGTAGAAGTTGCTTTAGTATGGGATTTCAATGGATTAAACTATAGAGACCAAATAGATAGATCAAGATTTGAAGTATTAATTCCTTCAGATGGTTCATTAATCAGTGGATATGCTACAATTATCAATAAATATGCTAAACACCCAAATGCAGCTAAATTAACAAGAGAGTTTATTTTAAGTGATGAAGGACAAATTAACTTAGCTATTGGATATGCAAAACCTATAAGAACAACAGTTCAATTACCAGAAGAAGTAAAAGCAAAATTATTACCAAATGAGCAATATAAAAATGCAAGACCAGTTAAAGATTTTGATAAATGGAAGAAGACTTCTGAAAATATAGCACAAATGTGGCAAGAAGAAGTAGTATTCAAAATGAATAAATAATTGGATATAAGGTGAAAAAATTGAAAAAATTAATATTTGTACTTTTAGATGGATTAAATAATAAACAAAGTAACTTAATGGGGTATATGAATTCCCTTGTAAAATCAGGATTAGCAGTAAGAGGAAGGGTATCGTCAGAGATGCCCTCTCTTTCTAGACCATTGTATGAGACTCTTTTAACAGGAAAGACTCCTGTTGAACATGGAGTTGTAAATAATTCTATCTCAAGATTGTCAAAGGAAGAAAGTATATTTTCATTATGTAGAAAAAGAAATTTAAAAACTGGAGCAGCAGCTTATTATTGGGTGAGTGAACTTTATAATAGTACTCCATTTAATAGAATAGAAGATACATACACAGAGGATTTAGATAAAAATATTCAACATGGAATATTTTACACTTTAGATCATTATCCAGATGAGAATGTATTTTTAGATGGAGAGTATATTAGAAGAAAAAGTAATCCAGACTTTTTAATGATTCACTCTATGAATATAGATGATAAGGGACATAAAAATGGCTCAGAGAGTTCTCAATATAGAAATGCAGTAAGAAATGTTGATGGGATACTTTCAAACTTTGTTCCTAGATGGATAGAAGAGGGATATACAATAATAGTAACTTCTGATCATGGAATGAGTTATGATGGAAATCATAGTGGAAGTGCAGAAGAGGAAGCAGAAGTTCCTTTCTGGTTAATAAATAGTAGTGAGAGGGTAGAGGTAATTGATCCAATACCACAAGTTAAAATAGCAGAGATAATGAGAAAAATTTTAGATATATAAAATTAGGAGAAAAAATGAAACAACATGATAAAGAGAGATTAAAATATGGATTACTTTTATCTCCTTTGGCTATTATAGCTTTTTTAGTTTTAATAGTTCCAATAATTTCAATAGTATCAGGAAGTTTAAAAGAAGATGGAAGTTCTACATATTCATTGTATAACTATATGTATATATTAGGAAGTAAGTTTTATAAACAAAGTTTTGCAAATAGTATAAAGATATCTTTAATATCTTCAATTTTAGGAATAGTTATATCTTTTCAATTAGCTTATTCAATAAGTAAGCTAAATAACAAGATAAGAGATGTAGTTCTTTTATATTCAAATATGATGTCAAACTTTTCAGGATTACCACTAGCTTTTGCTTTAATAGTTATTTTAGGAACAAATGGAGCAATAACTCTTATATTGCAAAAAATGGGAATATCAGAGTTTAATATATATACTCAAGCTGGTTTGATACTAGCCTACACATATTTCCAAATTCCACTAGGAACATTATTACTTTATCCAGCTTTAGATGCTTTAAATGAAAGTTGGAAAGAAGCTTGTAGTTTATTAGGTGGAACAAAGAAAGACTTCTGGTTAAAAATAGGATTACCAATATTAAAGTCTTCTATAATAGGAACAACAATAATTCTTTTTACTAATGCTATAGGAGCTTATGCTACAGTTTTTGGAATAATGACCTCTAATTACAATGTTATCCCAATTAGAATTGGAGCTTTAATTTCTGGAGATGTTATATTAAAACCAAATATGGCTTCTGCATTAGCGATAATGTTAATCATAATTATTTCCGTAGTTTTCTTTGTAAATGAGAAGTTCATTCAAAGAAGGAAATATTAGTTAGGAGAGAAAAATGACAAATAAGAAACATTATTTTATAGTAGGTATAATATTATTGTTTTTATCAATTCCAGTTTTAGGAACAATACTATACTCATTTAGCTCTAGTTGGGGAGCTACTATATTACCAGATGGATTGAGTTTAAAATGGTATAGCCAGCTTTTTTCAGATACAAGATTTATTCTTTCATTACAAAGAAGTTTACTTTTAGCAATAGTTTCTTTAATTATAAGTCTTGTAGTAATAATTCCATCAATAGTTATATCAGCTTATTATTTTCCAAAGGTTTTAAAGATAATAGAACTTTTATCACTGCTTCCTTTTATGGTTCCAGCTGTAGTTTTAGCTGTTGGACTTTTAAAAGTTTATTCAGGAGTTAATATTACAATATTTGGAATTCCTATTATAATATTGGGAGCATACTTTTCGGTTGCCTTTCCTTTTATATATAGAGGAGTAAAAAATGGATTAGATTCCTTGCATTTACAAAGTTTGGTTGAAACAGTAAATATTTTAGGAGGAACAAATTTAGATGCCTTTAGATTTGTAATTCTTCCTAACCTGAAAAAAGGAATAACAAGTTCAGGAATTTTAAGTTTGGCTATACTTTTAGGAGAGTTCATGTATGCTAACCTCTTAATTGGAGGAAGATATGAAACTCTTCAAATTTATTTAAATAGTATGAAAGGGAAAAGTGGACACTTTACAAGTGCAATGGTTAGTTTGTTTTTCATTTTCATATTTATAGTTACATATATTGCAATTAATATGGAAAAAGTTGTGAAAAAAAGAGAGAGGAAATAGATTATGGGATTTGTAGAAATAAAAGATTTGGTAAAGAATTTTGGAGATACTCAAGTTTTAAAAAAGATAAATATAAGTATTGAAGAGGGAGAGTTTGTAACATTACTAGGACCTTCAGGTTGTGGGAAAAGTACACTATTAAGATGTTTAGCTGGTCTAAACTCAATAGATGGAGGTAAAATATTTGTAAATGGAAAAGATATTACAGATATAGAGCCAAGAAATAGAGATATAGGAATGGTTTTCCAAAACTATGCACTTTTCCCAAATATGACTGTATGGGAAAATATAGAGTTTGGATTAAAAATAAAAAAAGAGAAAGATTATGAGCAAAGAATAAAAGATATGATTGAAATGGTGGGACTTACAGGAAAGGAAAAACACTATCCTTCAGAACTATCAGGAGGACAACAACAAAGAGTAGCCTTTGCAAGATCATTGATAACTAGACCTACTATACTTCTTTTAGATGAATCACTATCAGCTCTAGATGCTAAAATAAGAAAAAGCTTAAGAGATAGATTAAGACAGATACAAAAAAAATTAGGAATAACAACTATTTTTGTAACTCATGACCAGGAGGAAGCTCTTGCAATTTCTGACAGAATTTTTGTTTTAAATAAAGGAGAAGTATCACAATCAGGAAATCCAGAAGAGATTTACACTAATCCAGCTAATGAATTTATGGTTGACTTTATAGGTAGCTACAATATTTTCCAAGGAGAAGAAGTTGAAAAAGTATTGGGAATAAAGGGAAACAAAGTAGCAGTAAGACCAGAATCTATCTATGTAAGAGAAGAGGGAAGAAATTATAATGAAGAGAACTTTTACACAACTTCAAGTATAATAAAAGATAGAATCATAATAGGAAGTGTAATAAGATATACGGTTGAGAAAAATGGAGTAGAATTTTTAGTTGATCTACTAAATAGAGGAGAAAATAAAGTTTTTAATATAGGTAGTGAAGTTGAACTAATGTTTATGAAGAAAGAGATAAAAATCTATTAAAATTTACACATATTTTACACTAAATAAAGGTTAGTTTAACATACAGGAGTTAGAATAATCTTGTAAGGAAAATTAAAATACTTGGAGGTATAAACAATGTTAAGTAGAAAAAAAATGATGTTAGCAGGAATGACTTTAATGGCGGCAACAAGTTTTGCTCAAGCTAAGTATGTATTCTATTTCATTGGAGATGGAATGGGGGCAGGACAAAGACAAATTAGTGAGGAGTTTAAAAAGGGAGTATTAAAAAAGGATGGAAAGTTACTTTTAAATTCACTACCATTTGCTGGAATCACAACAACTTATTCAGCTGATACATTGATAACAGACTCAGCTGCAGCAGGGACAGCTCTAGCTACTGGATATAAAACAAATAATGGATATATATCTAAAGATACTCAAGGGAAAGACCTTCAAACATTACTAGAGTTAGCTCAAGATAAAGGAATGGCAACTGGCCTTGTATCTACAACAAGAATAACTCATGCTACTCCAGCTGTGTTCGCAGCTCATAATTTAGATAGAGATGATGAAAATGGAATAGCTGAAGATTATGTAGAGAGTAATGTAAACTATTTTGCTGGTGGAGGATATAGACACTTTGTAGGAAAGAATAGTGGACTTACAAGTAAGAGAAAAGATGATAGAGATTTAGTAAAAGAGTTTCAAGCTAGAGGATATAAGACATTTATAGGAGAGGATTCTACAAAGGCTTTTGAAAAATGGACTCCAAAAGATGGAGAAAAGGTGTTTGCAGCTTTTAGAGCTTCTCATATGCCTTATACAGTAGATGATATAAATGGAAAACTTCCTACATTAAGTGAAATGACAGAAAAAGGAATAGAACTATTATCTAAAGATGAAGAGGGATTCTTTATGATGATAGAAGGTGGAAGAATAGACCATGCTTCTCATGCTCAAGATGTGGTAGGAACAATATATGATACACTAGCTTTTGATGAAGCAATTAAATCAGCTTACGAGTTTTATCAAAAACATCCTCAAGATACATTAATAGTAGTTGCAGCTGATCATGAAACAGGAGGAATGGGATTAGGATTTGGAAACAACTACTTTATGGAGCTTGAAGAGTTAAAAGGTGTAAAAGTTTCTGTAGAGGATACTTTACAAAAAGCATATACAGGAAATAGAGATGAGTATTTTAAATATATAGCTAAAAATATGGGATTGGATAACTTAACAAAGAAAGAGAAAGAAAGTATAATAAAAGCTATGGATATTGAAGATAGCAAGGTTGACAGTAAAGAAACTTATGGAGGATATAGCCCAACAGCTATTGCAGTAGCTCATATTGTTTCAGAAAGAGCTGGTATGCAATGGACTACATTTGCACATACAGGAATTCAAGTACCTTTAGCAGCAATAGGAGTAGATTCTGAAAAATTTACTGGATTTAAAGATAATACAGATGTAGCTAAATTAATAGCTGAAAGTATGGGTAAAAAAATAAAATAACCTTAGGGGGATATTAAATTGAAAAAAATAGGGATTATTATGGTAATAATCTTCCTAGCCCTTCTAGTTTTTTCTAAAAAACTAGAAGGGTATATTTTTAAAAGGGAAAATATAGGAAGAGTATTAGTAGTAGATAATAGTAATGCAATAGTACAAGGAATATCAAAGATAGGAAGTCAAACTTTAACAGTAGAAGTTCTTACTGGAGAGCATAAAGGAAAGATTTTGGAGATAAATAACTTATTAAATGGAAGTATGGAATATGATGAATTTTATGAAGAAGGGGATAAAGTTCTCATGTTTGTAATAGAAGATGAAGGGAAATTAGTTGGAAAAGTTTTATCTCTTTTAAGAGTGGATAAAATTTTAGGATTGGGATTTATATTTGTAGCCCTATTATTAGTTTATGCAAGAAAGGTTGGATTTCAATCTCTTCTATCTTTTATAGGAAGTGTAGTAATTATCTGGGAATTCTTAATACCAGCTTTAAAGGAAGGGGAAAATATTTTTATAATAACTATTATAACCTTAATCTTATTATCGGCTTTAATTATTTTCTTGGTAGCAGGATTTAGTAGAAAAGGATTTACAGCTTTTTTAGGAACAATGTCAGGACTTTTTACAACAGCTAGTTTAACATTTTTATTTGGAGATATTTTTAGAATAGATGGAATGAGTCAACCTTTTGCTCAAAGTGTTATATTTTCTAGTGCTATGAGAATTGATATACTAAAGATATTTTATGCTGCTATTGTAATTGGAGCTAGTGGTGCTGCTATGGATATAGCAATGGATATGTCAGCTACTATTGAAGAATTGAAATATCATAATCCAAATCTTAATAGAAAAGAATTAGTTAGATCAGGGTTTAATGTTGGAAGATCAGTTATAGGAACAATGACAACGACACTTTTGTTGGCATATTCAGGTGGATTTTTGACACTTATGATACTATTTTTAGAAAGGGATATGACTCTTTTACAAATTTTAAATATGAAAATGATAACTTCTGAGATTATTAAAATAATAATAGGAAGTATAGGATTAGTAGTGGTAGCACCTATGACTACATATATAGGAGCTTTTATATACTCTTTAGAAGAAGAGGAGATATTAAAATTAAAAAGATATTGTTCTTTAAAAAAAGTTATTAGTACATTATTAAAATAGAATTGTTTTAGTAAATAACGGATATACAAGTAAACTTAATAAAAAATGGATGAAGCAAGTCAGAAAGTTAAACTGTACTTGCTTTTTATCATTTAAATAGAAATTATTTTAATTTATCTTAATTTTTTAAATTTTAATGAATCTATTTTTATCCTATGAAATTATTATTACATTATGCTATAATGAAATAGGATAATGAAAAATATAGGTGATAAAATGTTTAAATTACATTCTAAATATACTCCTATGGGAGATCAACCAGAAGCAATAAAAAAAATAGCTGAGAATATAAATAATGGAATAGCTGATCAAGTTTTATTAGGGGTAACAGGTTCAGGAAAGACCTTTACCATAGCTAATATTATAAAGGAAACAGATAGACCTGCTCTTATTTTAGCTCCTAATAAGACCTTAGCTGCTCAATTATATAGTGAATATAAGAGTTTTTTTCCAGAGAATGCTGTAGAGTATTTCGTTTCATATTATGATTACTATCAGCCAGAGGCATATATAGCTGTAACTGATACATATATAGAAAAGGATTCCTCTATTAATGATGAAATAGAAAAGTTAAGACAAGCAGCAACAGCTGCTCTTATTAATAGAAGAGATGTTATAATAGTAGCTTCTGTTTCTGCAATATATGGATTGGGATCAGCTGAAACTTATAGAAAGATGACAATTCCTATTGATAAGAAAACAGGAATAGGGAGAAAAGAGCTAATAGAGAAGTTAATAAGTATTAGGTATGAAAGAAATGACTTAGCTTTTGAAAGAGGAAAGTTTAGAATAAAGGGAGATGTAATAGATATATATCCTTCATATATGGAAACTGGTTATAGACTTGAGTTTTGGGATGAGGATTTAGAAGAGATCTCAGAGATAAATACTCTTACAGGACAAAAAATTAGAAAAAATCTAGAGAGAATAATGATATATCCAGCAACTCAATACCTTACTGAAGATGGAGATATAGAGAGAATTATAGCTGAGATACAGAAGGATAAGTTAGAAGAGGTAAAAGCCTTTGAAGATAAAGGGAAACTCTTAGAAGCTCAAAGATTAAAGCAGAGAACAGAGTATGATATAGAGATGATAAGAGAGATAGGGTACTGTAAAGGAATTGAAAATTACTCTAGATATCTATCTGGTAAAAAGCTTGGGGAAACTCCAGATACTTTACTTGAGTATTTTCCTAAGGATTTTGTAACTTATATAGATGAATCGCATATTTCTGTACCTCAAATAAGAGGAATGTATAATGGAGATAGAGCTAGAAAGGAATCATTAGTGGAAAATGGGTTCAGACTTAAAGCTGCATTAGATAACAGACCATTAAAGTTTGAGGAGTTTAGAAAAATAACAGGGCAGACAGTTTTTGTATCAGCAACTCCTGGAGATTTTGAGATAAGTGAATCAGCTGGAAATATTGCTGAACAACTTATTAGACCTACAGGAATTTTAGATCCAGAGATAGAAGTGAGACCTACTACTAATCAAGTTGATGACTTAATGGAAGAGATAAGAATAAGAGTAGAGAAAAATCAAAGGGTACTTGTAACAACACTTACTAAGAAAATGGCAGAAGAGTTAACTGAGTACTATTTAGGTTTTGGGTTAAGAGTAAAATATATGCACTCAGATATAGATACTTTAGAGAGAATAGATATAATTAAAGGACTTCGTAAAGGAGAGTTCGATGTTTTAGTTGGAATTAATCTACTTAGAGAGGGATTAGATATTCCAGAGGTATCTTTAGTGGCAATTTTAGAAGCAGATAAAGAGGGATTTTTAAGAAGTAGACGATCACTGGTACAGACGATAGGAAGAGCAGCTAGAAATGTAGAGGGAAGAGTTATACTTTATGGAGATATTATTACTGATTCTATGAGAGAAGCAATTGATGAGACCAATAGAAGAAGAAAGATACAAAATGGATATAATATTGAAAATGGAATAGATCCTAAAACAGTTGTTAGAGAGATAAGTGAGGATATAATAAATCTTGACTATGACTTACCTGATGAAGTTATAAAAGAGAGGGACAAAAAAGTATTCTCATCTAGAGCAGATATAGAAAAAGAGATATCTAAACTACAAAAAGAAATTGTAAAATTGTCTAAGGAGTTAGATTTTGAGAAGGCTATTGTAAAAAGAGATGAGATGATAAAACTGAAAAAATTGCTGCTAGAATTTTAATAGAGGAGAGTTATGTTTGAAGAGAGAACTTATACAGTAAGTGAATTTAATAGAATGGTAAAAGGATATATAGAAGAGAATCCTAATTTAAGAGAGTTTTTTCTAGAAGGAGAGCTTTCTGGAGTGACTTATTATAAAAGTGGGCACTTATATTTTAATTTAAAAGATAAAGATGCTCAGATAAAATGTGTAGCTTTTAAATATAAGTTTAAAAAAATAGCTGAAGACTTAAAAGATGGAGATTCAGTGAAACTTTTTGGTGATGTGGGATTCTATGAAAATAGGGGAGATTTTCAAATTTTAGTAAGACATATTGAGAAAAAGAATATGTTAGGAGATATGTTTGCTAAATTAGAAGAACTAAAAAGAGAGATGGAAAGAAAGGGATATTTTTCTCCAATATATAAAAAACCACTTCCTAATTATCCTAGAAATATAGGGGTAGTTACTGCTATTACAGGAGCAGCAGTTCAAGATATAATAAAGACTGTAAAAAAAAGGGATAATACTATAAATGTATATATCTATCCAGCTAAGGTACAGGGAGTAGGAGCTAGTGATGAGATAATTAAAGGAATAGAAGTACTTAACAGTATTCCAGAAATAGATATGATAATAGCAGGAAGAGGGGGAGGAAGTATAGAGGATCTGTGGGCTTTTAATGAAGAGAAAACAGCTATGGCTTTCTTCAATTCCAAAAAACCTATTATCTCAGCAGTAGGACATGAGATTGATCACCTACTTACAGATTTGGTAGCTGATGTAAGAGCTGCTACTCCTACTCAAGCTGTAGAGCTTTCTGTTCCTGAGAGAAAAAAGAGTTTAGAAAGTTTAGATGATAGAAGAAGATATTTGAAAACTCTTATGAAAAATATTTTAATTAAAAAGAAAAAAGATTTAGATAGTAGAAATCAAAACTATTATTTAAGAAATTTTTTAAAAAGTATAGAAGAAAGAAATAATTTACTTATAGAGAGAGAGAATAGGTTACAAAGAGCTATTGAATATTGTGTAATTGGTAAAAAAAATAGTTTAGAAAATAGATTACAGAGACTAATTACACTTAATCCCTTAAAAACCTTAGAAAGAGGGTATAGTGTAGTAAGTAAAAATGGTATAGGAGTAAAGAAAATATCTGATGTAAATATTGGAGATGAGATAAATATTAGAATAAATGATGGGGATATTATAGGAAAGATAGAAAAAATATTAGAAAGATAATTTTAAGGAGAGATAGATGAAAAAAATAATAGGAATATTTATACTACTTACAACTTTAACATATAGTGAGGGCTTTTTATTTTGGAATAATGATCAAAGTACAAATATAGGTCAAATAGAGCAAAGTGCTCAGGAAAAAGAGAAGGAAGAGATGGCTCTTAGATGGGAGAAGATTAAAGAGTTAGATAAGAAAATTGCTTATGATAAAGATAAGGAGAATTTAGAAAAAAATTATAAGGAGTATGAGCAAGAGTTTGCTATATATTTAGAATACTTAAAAAGGGATAGTGAAGAGCTTTTTAAAGTAGGGGACTACTATTTTAAAGATGGAAGATATGAAAAAGCTTATGAGATATTTTCTCAAGATACCACTAATCTAAAAAATATATTTGGAGCAGCTACAACAGCTAGATTTTTAAATGAAAATGATAGAGCGTTAAATTTATATACTCAGGCTATAAATATAGCTCCAGATTTCTATGAATCATATTTAGGGAGAGGAATAGTAAATAGAGATATTGGAAATTATAGTGAAGCAATAGCAGATTTTAAAAAATATATGGAGTATAGAAAAGATGAAGGGGTATATATAGGGCTTGGAGATGTATATATGGTAACTAAAAATTACTCAGAAGCAAAAAATATCTTAGAAATAGCAAGAAATAGATATCCTAATTCAAAAGTAATAAGAGATATGTTAATTAGAACTTATGCTGAACTAAAAGGAAATTAGCTTCATAAAAAGAGGTGAAAAAATTTGGAGTGGTATAGATTACAAATAGCAAAATTAAAAGATGGAAGTTTTAGAAAATTATTGGAAAATTTTGAGAAGTATGAAGATATTTTTTTATTAGAGAG
>DXSD01000014.1:0-12777 GCA_019410665.1 Fusobacterium sp. | reverse complement strand
AAAAAAATATTGTAATTTAGATGAGGAAGATTTAGATAAGATCTATTCTTCTAAAAAGATAGATTTAGAGCAAGAGATAAAAATATTAGAAGAAAGAAAAATTTCATTACTTTTCATAAGAGATGATGAGTATCCAGAAGAGTTAAAAAATATAGCAAAACCCCCTATATTTTTATATTATAAAGGGGATATTTCTCTTTTGAAAAGTAGAAAAATAGGAGTTGTTGGAACAAGAAGAGCTACTACTTATGGAAAAATAGCCTGTGAAAAATTGGTAAAAGGGTTAGTGGAAAATGGAGTTGTAACTGTAAGTGGACTTGCAAGTGGAATAGATACAGTATGTCATAAAAAAACTTTAGAAAATAATGGGAAAACTATAGCGGTAATAGGTAGTGGATTAGATGTTGTATATCCTAAAGAGAATGAAAAGCTTTGGCAAGTAATAGGAGAAAAGGGACTTTTAATTAGTGAATATCCCCTAGGAACAGAACCTTTTTCCTTTAATTTTCCTATGAGGAATAGAATAATTGTAGGGTTATCACAGGGAATAGTGGTAATTGAGAGTAAAGTTAAGGGAGGGAGTCTTATAACTGCTGAATTAGCTTTAGAAGAGGGAAGAGAGGTTTTTGCAGTTCCAGGAGAGATTTTTTCACCTGTATCTGAAGGGTGTAATAATCTTATAAAAAATGCAAGTGCTAAATTAGTAACTTCTGTTGAGGATATTTTAGTGGAATTTGGTTGGAGTGTGAAAAGGGAGAAAAAAAGTAAATTAAATTTGACAGAGTATGAAGAAAAAATATACAATATCCTTGAAAGAGAAAAAAATCTAGATGAACTTATAATAGAGAGCTCTATGAAAGCAGGGGAGATACTATCTATTTTAATGGATTTAGAGATAAAAAAAGTAGTAGTAAGTGTACCTGGAGGAAAGTATAGGAGAAAAAATTAAAGAGAAAACTTGATTTTTTTTTAAGAATTTAGTAGAATGAAACGGAAAAGATGAAAGACCGATAGGGGTGAAGTAAGTGGCAAAAACAACAACAAAGAAAAATTTAGTTATAGTTGAATCGCCAGCAAAGGCTAAGACAATTGAAAAAATTTTGGGGAAGAACTTTCAAGTGGTAGCATCTTTTGGACATGTAAGGGATCTACCTAAAAGTAAATTAGGTGTAGATATAGAAAATAATTTTACTCCTTCATATTCCACTATAAAGGGAAAGGGAGAGGTAATAAAAAATTTAAAAGCTTTAGCTAAAAAATCTGATAAAGTATATTTAGCTTCTGACCCAGATAGAGAGGGAGAAGCAATAGCTTGGCACATAGCTTATGCTTTAAAGTTAGATGAGAAGGAAGCTAACAGGATAGAATTTAATGAGATAACTGAACATGCTATAAAGGAGTCTATAACACATCCAAGAGAGATAGATATGGATAAAGTAAATGCCCAGCAAGCGAGGCGTATTTTAGATAGACTTGTAGGTTATGGAATAAGCTCATTATTATGGAAAAGTGTAGCTTCTAATACAAGTGCAGGAAGAGTTCAATCAGTAGCTCTAAAGCTTATTTGTGATTTAGAACAAGAGATAAAAAAATTTATTCCAGTGAAATTTTGGGAGATTAAAGGAGATTTTACTAATAACCTAAAGCTTTCATTATATAAAGTAGCAGGAAAAAAAATTGATAGATTAACAGATGAAAAAGTTGTAAAAGAGATAAAAAAGATAGAGAAAGAGGAGTTTTCAATTGTTGAAGCAAAGGTGACAAAGAGAACGAAAAACTCTCCATTACCTTTGAAAACAAGTACACTTCAACAACTAGCTTCATCTTATTTAGGATTTTCGGCATCTAAAACTATGAGGGTTGCTCAAGGATTATATGAAGGTATAGATGTAAATGGAACTCATAAGGGACTTATTACTTATATGAGAACTGACTCTACAAGAATCTCTGAAGATGCACAAGAGATGGCTAAGAACTATATACTAGAAAACTTTGGAAAAGAGTATTTAGGAGTAAAAAAAGAGAGTAAAAGTAAACAGAAAATTCAAGATGCTCATGAGGCAATACGTCCAACTGATATTAATCTTACTCCAGAAAGTTTAAACTCAAGTTTAGATAAGGATCAAATGAAACTTTATAAATTAATATGGGATAGATTTTTAATATCTCAATTAGCACCTATGAAATATGAACAGTTTGAATTAGTGGCAAATTATGGAGAGTTTGATTTTAGAGGAACAATAAATAAGATAATATTTGATGGATATTATAAAATATTTAAAGAGGAAGAGGACTTACCACTTGGAGATTTTCCAGAGATAAAAGTGGGAGATAAAACAGTTCTTGAAAAATTAAATATAAAAGAGGATTTTACAAAGCCACCTTCAAGATTTACAGAATCATCTTTAGTAAAAAAACTAGAGGCTGAAGGAATTGGAAGACCATCTACTTACGCTTCTATAATAGAGACATTAAAGAAAAGAGAGTATGTAAAAATAGAGGGAAAAAGTTTTGTTCCTACAGAGTTAGGTTTTGAGATAAAAGATGCTTTAGATGAAAATTTTCCCAATATAATGAATGTAAAATTTACAGCTGAGATGGAAAATCACTTAGATGAGGTAGCAGAGGGAGAACAGGATTGGATAAAGCTTCTATCTATCTTTTATAAAGAATTAAAAGGGTACATAGATAAATTTTCTATAAAAGTTGAGGAAGAGTCTAATCGTATTATAGAATCTGATGTTCCTTGTTCTTGTGGAAAAGGAAATATGATTTTAAAAACAGGAAGGTTTGGAAGATATTTGGCTTGTCCCCATGTTGATGAGGAAAATGGTTGCCAAGAAAAGATATCTTTAAAGGGAATTGAGATACCTGCGGAAGAGATAAAAAATGGGAAGATCTTTGTAAAAGAAAAAGTAGAAGAGGTTGTAAAAGCTAAGCTTGGAAAACCAACAGATGTAAAAACTGAGAATGGTGATATGTATCTATTGAAAACAGGAAGATTCGGAAGTTATTTAGAAAGTGAAAAATACTCTCAAGATAATTTAAGAATGCCATTACCTCCAGAGATTAGAAAAGCTTTAGCTAATAATCAAGTGGAAGAAAAAGATGGTGTTATGCAGATTAATAAAGAGCTTTCAAGACTTTTAGCTGAAGATGAAAGAATTATAAAGGAGGCTGGAGTTTGTGAAAAGTGTGGTAAACCATTTAGAATAGGTAGAAGCAGATGGGGTAAATACTTGGCTTGTACAGGGTATCCAGAGTGTAAAAATATAAGAAAGATAGTAAAAAATAAGGAGTAGTTGATGACATATAATAAAGAAGTAGTAATAGTAGGGGCTGGACTTGCAGGAAGTGAAGCTGCTTATCAGTTAGCAAAGAGAGGAATAAAAGTAAAACTTTATGAGATGAAGAAGGTAAAAAAAACAGAAGCTCATAAAAGTAATGACTTTGCTGAGTTAGTATGTAGTAACTCTTTAGGAGCTGATAATTTATCAAATGCTTCAGGTCTTATGAAGGAGGAGCTTAGAAGACTAGATTCTTTAGTGATAAAATGTGCAGATAATAATAGAGTACCTGCTGGACAGGCTCTTGCTGTTGATAGAGAGGGATTTTCTCAAGAGGTAACAAAAGTACTAAGAGAGATGGATAATATTGAGATAATAGAAGAGGAATTAGTAGATATTCCTGAGGATAAAATTGTACTTATAGCTTCAGGACCATTAACTTCTGAAACTCTATCTAAAAAAATTGCTGAGTTAACTCATAGCGACTATCTATATTTTTATGATGCAGCAGCACCAATAGTAACTTTAGAGTCAATAAATATGGATATAGCTTATCGTCAGTCTCGTTATGGAAAGGGAGAGGGAGAATATATTAACTGTCCTATGGATAAAGAACAGTATTATGCTTTTTATAACGCCTTAATTACAGCTGAAAGAGCTCCATTAAAGGCTTTTGAAGAGGAAAAGATTTTTGATGCTTGTATGCCAGTAGAAAGAATAGCTATGACTGGAGAGAGAACTTTAGTATTTGGTCCATTAAAACCTAAGGGATTAATAAATCCTAAAACTGATAAAATGGACTATGCTGTAGTGCAACTTAGACAAGATGATAAAGATGGAAAACTTTATAATTTAGTAGGATTTCAGACAAATTTAAAATGGGGAGAACAAAAAAGAGTATTTTCTATGATACCAGGGCTTGAAAATGCAGAATTTATAAGATATGGAGTTATGCATAGGAATACTTTTATAAATTCTACTCTACTATTAGATGAGAGTTTAAAATTAAAAACAAAGGATAATGTATATTTTGCTGGTCAGATTACAGGAAGTGAAGGATATGTTTCTTCAATTGCTACTGGAATGATGGCTGCTATAAATATAGCTCATAGATTAGAAGGAAAAGAAAGTTTCATTCTAGATGATAGAAGTGCTATTGGAGCTATGGTAAAATATATAACTGAGGAAAAGAAAAATTTTCAACCAATGGGACCAAATTTTGGAATTATTAGAAGTTTAGATGAAAAAATCAGAGATAAAAAAGAGAGATATAATAAAATATCTAATATAGCTTTGGAATATCTAGAAGAAAAATTATCAAACTTATAGGAATAATTACTCTTAAAAATGGGTATAATGGAGTGATATAAGTAAATATGGAAACTAATGAGATTGAAAAGGATATAAAAAAATTTCTATATTTTGCAGAATTTGGAGAAAATAAAAGTCCAAACACTGTGAAATCAATGAGAAAAGATCTAGAACAATTGACTCATTATTTAAAGGAAATAGAAAAAATTGAAAGAAGTATTGAGATTGATTCTGTGATGTTAAGAGGTTTTATAGCAAACCTTCAAGAAGAAGGAATAACAAAAAGAACCATAAATCGAAAATTATCATCAATGCGTTCTTTTTTTAAGTATCTGGTGAAAGTTGGAATAATTAAACAGAGTCCTGTAGAAGTGATTGCTTCTCCAAGTTTTTATGTGGAGAAGCCTGATATTTTGACTTTAGAGGAGATAAATAGACTCCGTTCAGTAATAAAATTAGAAAATGCTAATGGACTACGAGATAGGTTGATATTGGAATTACTCTACTCAAGTGGGATAACTACTGCAGAGATGTTAGCTTTAGGAGAGAGTGTTTTTGATCTTGATCGTAGAGAGCTTTATGTAAGAAGTGGTAAAAGTATTAGAGTTGTATTTTTTAGTGAACGAACAAGGGAATTTTATAAAAGATACATAGATGCTAAAAAAATAAAATACAAGGAAAAATATAATTCAGATATACTTTTTGTAAATGGGTCAGGAACTAGATTGAGTGATAGATCTCTTAGGAGAATAATTGATAGATATGCCATGAAAGCTGGTATTGTTAGAGAGATAAGTCCGTATAGTTTTCGACATACTTTTGCTGTACATATGCTTTCATCAGGAATGAATATTCTTTATTTAAAAGAACTAATGGGACATGTAACTATTGAAAGTACGAAAATATA
Organism: Fusobacterium sp.; assembly: GCA_019410665.1. Taxonomy (GTDB): domain Bacteria; phylum Fusobacteriota; class Fusobacteriia; order Fusobacteriales; family Fusobacteriaceae; genus Fusobacterium_A. The sequence continues at coordinate 7,272 of DXSD01000014.1, read as the reverse complement.
TCAAGATTTAGTAAAGATAACAATTTAAAGTTATAATATAGTGAGGAGAGTTATATGATAAAAGCTACTACTATTGTCGCTATAAAAAAAGATGGAAAAGTTGCTATGGCTGGAGATGGACAAGTAACTTTTGGAGATGTAGTATTTAAAAGTAATGCAAAAAAGATAAGAAAAATAGAGAAATATAATGTAATGGCAGGATTTGCGGGAACAGCTGCTGATGCTTTTGCTTTAATGGATAAATTTGAGGCTAAATTAGATGAGTTTGCTGGAAATTTAAAGAAAGCAGCTGTTGAGTTAGCAAAAGAGTGGAGAAATGACAAAGCTCTAAGAGTTTTAGATGCTATGTTGATAGTTGCTGATAAAAATACACTTTTAGTATTGTCAGGAAATGGAGATGTTATAGAACCAGACGGAGATGTAGCTGCTATTGGAAGTGGAGGAAATTATGCTTATGCAGCAGCTAGAGCCTTACTTTTACATGGAAAAGATTTAAGTGTAGAACAGATAGCTATTGAGGCTATGAGTATAGCAGGAGAGATGTGTATTTATACTAATTTAAATATTACATATGATGTAATTTAGAAAGAGGAGAAGATACTATGAGTAAGAAAATTTGTATAGGATGTGGAATTGAACTACAAAGTGATTACCCAGAAAAAAATGGATACCTTCCAGAGGCAAAATTAGAAGAGGCAGGAGAACATTATTGTCAAAGATGTTTTAAGATAAAAAATTATGGAAAATATATGCCAGTGAGACTAACTAGAGAAGACTATAGAAAAGTTGTTCAAGAGGAGATGGGAAATGCTCAGGTAGCAATAGCAGTTTTTGATATTATTGATTTTGAAGGATCTTTTGATGATGAAATTTTAGATGTTCTAAGAGAGATGGATTCAATAGTTGTAATCAATAAATTGGATCTTATTCCCGATGAAAAACATCCTTCAGAAGTTGCAAACTGGGTAAAAGTAAGACTAGCAGAAGAGGGAATAGCTCCCCTTGATATAGCCATTGTAAGTAGTAAAAATGGTTATGGAATAAATGGAATCTTTAAAAAGATAAAACATTTTTATCCAGAGGGAGTAGAAGCACTTGTATTGGGAGTTACTAATGTAGGTAAATCAAGTATAGTAAATAGATTGTTAGGGTTAAAAAAGGTAACAGTATCAAAGTATCCAGGAACCACTTTAAAAAGTGTAAGAAATCAAATACCACATACTAATATAACTTTAATAGATACACCAGGACTTATTCCAGAAGGAAGAGTATCAGACTTAGTTTGCGAGGTATGTAATTTGAAAATGGTTCCTGCAAATGAGATTTCAAGAAAAACTTTTAAGATGTCTAAAGATAGAGCTTTAGTAATAGGAGAATTACTTTGGTTTAGAGTATTAAATGAAGATGATGTAAAACCTATATTTTCACTATATGCAGCTAAGGAAGTAACTTTCCATGAGACAAATTATGAGAAATTGAAAGAATTATTGAAAGATGATAGAGGAGATTTACTTTCTCCACCTTGTGAAAATTGTGTTAGTAAGTATAGAGAGTTAGAAAAAGTAAAACACAGAGTTACAGTTAAGACAGGAGAAGAGCTTGTTTTTAAAGGACTTGGATGGCTATCTGTAAAAAGAGGTCCATTAGAGATAGAGATAACTGCTCCTAAAGAGGCAGGAATAGTTATTAGAAATGCCTTTATTGAGCCAAAAAGATAATTATGAAGATATTAAAGAAATTAGAAATAAATGGAACTTTTATGACAGTACTTTTCTATTTGCTTGGAATAGTAACTGTTGTAATTTTGGGAAGTTATAATGTAAAAGATCTGAATGAAGCTAGAAAAGCTGAAATAGTATTAGAGGAGTTAAGAGAATTGAGAGTGGCTCTTGAAAAATACTATCAATTAACAAATACCTATCCAAATTTAACTTTAGAAGGAGTAAAGGATAATTTAAGGTTATTAGATTATAAAAATAGTAAAGGAGAAGTAATATCTTTTGCAGATATTTATGGACATGAGATTTTACCTTCAACTCCTGAAAGTGAAGGAATTGTTAAAAATAATAATATCTATGATGTTGAAAATTTTTCAAAGGGAGATTATACTGGCGGATGGAATTATAACTACTCTGGAAAAACTGGAGAGATTCATGCTAATTTGCCAGAAAATATATATTCTCAAGGGATAGAGTGGAAAAAGTATTAAAACTTATAAAGAAAGGAAATAGGTTATGGAAAAGTATGATATTATATTCTTAGGTGGAGGACAAGCTGGGGTTTTTGGGGCATATGAAGCTATTGAGAAAAAACCAGATTTAAAAATATTAATTATAGATAAAGGAAAAATGTTAAAACAAAGAGTTTGCCCAAAGGAAAAATTAGGAAAGTGTGTAAATTGTCCTACTTGTGCAATAATTTATGGAGTGAGTGGAGCTGGAGCTTTCTCTGATTCTAAATTTAATATGGATTATAGAGTTGGGGGAGATGTGCATGTAGTAACGGGGAAAAAGCTAGTTAATGATACTATTAAAGATGTTGTAGAAGTATATAGAAAATTTGGCTTTAATGAGGAACCAGCAGGTTTAAAATACAACACAACTATGGAAAAAATAAAGAAAGGTTGTATAGAGAATAGAATACAATTAGTTGATACTCCTACAATGCATTTAGGAACTGATGGATCTAGAAAATTATATACAAAACTTATAGATTATCTTTTAGAAAAAGGAGTAGAATTTCTTACTGAAAGAGAGATCGAAAGTTTGATAGTAGAGGATAATCACATAAAAGGAGTAGTAGTAACTTGTAAAGGGGTAGAAGAGAGATACTATTCAGATAATGTTGTAGCTGGAATGGGAAGAAGCGGAGCTAAAAAGATGATGGAGCTATGTCAAAAGCATAATATAAAATATGAAAATGGTGCAATTGATATTGGAGTAAGAGCTGAGATTCCAGATATTATCATGAAAGAGATAAATGAAAATTTTTATGAAGCAAAAATGATATATTATTCAAGAAATTATAGAGATAAAATGAGAACATTTTGCAGTAATCCTAGTGGATTTATTGCAGCTGAAAAATATGATGATTTTATATTAGCTAATGGACATGCATATAAGGATAGAAAATCGACAAATACTAATCTGGCTTTACTTTGTACTAAAAAATTTACTGAACCATTTAATCAACCGTTTGAATATGCAACAGCAATTGCAAAAATGTCTTCAATGTTAACTGGAGGTAAATTACTAGTTCAATCATATGCTGATTTAAAAGAGGGTAGAAGATCAACTGAAGAGAGATTAGAAAGATTAAATATTGTTCCAACAACTGAAGACTATGTAGCTGGGGATATCGCATTGGCTTGTCCACAGAGATTACTAGATAACATAATGGAGTTTATAGAAGTTTTAGATAAGATCACTCCAGGTTTTGCATCAGGAGACTTGCTATTATACTTTCCAGAGATAAAATTTAGAAGTACTAGATTAATTATAAATGAACATATGGAAACATCTATGAAAGGTCTTTATGCAGTAGGAGATAGTTCAGGATATGGAAGCGGTTTAAATATTGCAGCAGTTATGGGAATATTAGCAGTAAGAGATATAATAAATAAATAATTTATAAAAATGGTGTTTTGTTTTTCGTTTTATGGAGAAAAAAGCACCATTTTAAATTGAAAAAAATTTTTTTTTATGGTAGAATGAATTAAGAGGAATTAAATGGGAGGAACATAATGGGTTTTTTTAGTAAACTTTTTGGGAAAAAGAAAGAGGAAGAAAAGGAGACACTTAAGGTAGCTGAAGTTGAAATAGATGAGTTATTAGAGAGTAAAAATAAAGGTGTCATAGAAGAAGTTGAAGAAAAAAAAGAAGAGGTTAAAGAAGTAGAAGAGGAAAAAAAGGAAAATTCTCTACCTCAAGATAATATAAGTGCAGAAATAGAAGAAAAGAAAGAGGAAGAGAAAAAAGAAAAGAGAGGTTTTTTTGCTTCGTTAAAAGATAAACTTTTCAAATCGAGAGAGGGACTTTTTGGAACATTAAAGTCATTTATTTTAGGAAGAAGTGTCATAGATGATGAAATGTATGAAGAGTTAGAAGATATTTTAGTACAGTCTGATGTTGGAATGGATATGACTATAAAGATTGTTCAGGCTCTAGAAAAAGAAGTGAAAAAAAGAGGAGTTAAAGATCCTAAAGAGGTTTATCCAGTACTTAAAGAGGTTATGGAAGGTTTTCTAATAAAAGAAAATAATGAATTAATGATTGAAGAGGGAAGATTAAATGTAATTTTAGTAGTTGGAGTTAATGGAGTAGGAAAAACTACTACAATTGGAAAGTTAGCTTCTAAATATATAAAAGAAGGAAAAAAAGTTATATTAGGAGCTGGAGATACTTTTAGAGCAGCTGCTATTGAGCAGTTAGAAGAGTGGGCAAAGAGATCAGGAGCAGAAATAGTAAAAAGTAATCAAGGTTCAGATCCAGGTGCTGTTGTATTTGATACGTTAACTGCAGCTCAATCTAGAGGGGCTGATATAGCGATAATAGATACTGCTGGAAGACTTCATAATAAAAACAATCTTATGAAAGAGTTAGAAAAGATTCATAATATAATAAAGAAAAAGTTAGGAGATCAAAAGTATGAGTCTATATTAGTTATTGATGGAACGACTGGACAAAACGCTCTTAATCAAGCAAAAGTATTTAATGAAGTGACTGATTTAACAGGATTTATTATAACTAAACTTGATGGAACAGCTAAAGGAGGAATAGTTTTTAGTATTTCTGAAGAGTTAAAGAAACCAATAAAATATATAGGTGTTGGTGAAAAAATAGAAGACTTAAGAAAGTTTGACGCTAAAGAATATATAGAAGCTATATTTGATTAAAAAAATATTTATTTTATATATAACTTAAAAAAGTGTTTGTAATTATACTTAAAATTTGTTAATATATAATTAACGTCTATTAGAGATGTTATTAAATATATATATAAAAAATTAAGATAAAATTATTTATTAAGGAAGTGAGTGTTTTGAGTTTTTTAGTAAAAATCAGAGAAAAAGCTAGAGAGGTACAAAAATCAGTTGTATTGCCAGAGGGAACTGATGAAAGAGTTATTACTGCTGCAGCGAAAATAGTAGAGTTAGGAGTAGCTAAGCCAGTAGTTTTAGGACACAGAGAGGATATGGAAAGAGTAGCTAACGACTTAGGAATTAGCCTAAGAGGAGTAGAGATAATAGAGGCTAAAAACCCTCCAAAGTTAGAAACTTATGCTGAAAAATTAGCAGAATTAAGAGCAAAAAAAGGAATGACTGTAGAAAAAGCAAGAGAAATTTTATTAAATGATCCTAACTTCTATGGAGCTATGATGGTAAAAATGGGAGATGCAGATGCAATGGTATCTGGATCAGATTCGCCTACTGCTGATGTATTAAGAGCAGGATTACAAATCATAGGAACTAGACCAGGAATAAAAACTGTATCATCTGTATTTGTTATGGAATTAACAGAAAGACAAGATACTTATGGAGATGTATTATTATTTGGAGACTGTTCAGTAATACCTGTACCTACATCTGAGCAATTGGCAGATATAGCTGAAGCATCAGTAGTTACTGCTCATAACGTTGTAGGAATGGAAGGAAAAGTTGCATTATTAACATTCTCAACAAAAGGATCAGCTAATCATCCAGATGTTGATGTAGTAATCGAAGCAGGGAAAATTTTAGAGCAAAGAAATGTAAAATTTCACTATACAGCGGAAGTTCAAGCAGATGCTGCAATAGTAAAATCAGTAGCTATGAAAAAATGTCCAGGGTCTAAAGTTGCTGGAAATGCGAATATTTTAATATTCCCTAACTTAGCAGCTGGAAATATTGGATATAAATTAGTACAAAGATTAGCAGGAGCTAATGCATATGGTCCATTAATTCAAGGACTTGCAGCACCTATAAATGACTTATCAAGAGGATGTTCAGTAGATGATATAGTTAACCTAGTAGCAATTACAGCAGTGCAAGCAGCTGAATAATAAAAATATTTAGAGGAGATTGAAAGAATGAAAGTTTTAGTAATTAACTGTGGAAGTTCATCATTAAAGTATCAATTAATGAATCCAGAGACAAGAGAAGTTTACGCAAAAGGATTATGTGAAAGAATAGGAATAGATGGTTCTAGAATGGAGTACGAAGTACCTGCTAAAGACTATGAGATAAAAATTGAGAAACCAATGCCTACTCATAAAGAAGCTTTAGAATTAGTTATTGGTGCAATAACAGATAAAGAGCATGGTGTAATTGCTTCTGTTGACGAAGTAGAAGCTATCGGACATAGAATGGTTCATGGAGGAGAAACATTTGCAAGTTCAGTATTATTAACTGAAGAGGCTATGGCAGCTGTAGAAGCAAATAATGAATTAGCTCCATTACACAATCCAGCTAACTTAATGGGTGTAAGAACTTGTATGGCATTAATGCCAGGAAAGCCTAATGTAGGAGTTTTTGATACTGCTTTCCACCAAACAATGCCTGCAAAAGCATTCATGTATGCTTTACCATATGAAGATTATACAGAGTTAAAAGTAAGAAAATATGGATTCCATGGAACATCACATCTATATGTTTCTGAAACTATGAGAGAGATTATGGGAAATCCTGAGCATTCTAAAATAATAGTATGTCACTTAGGAAATGGAGCATCTGTTTCTGCAGTATTAGATGGAAAATCTGTAGATACTTCAATGGGATTAACTCCATTACAAGGATTAATGATGGGAACAAGATGTGGAGATATAGATCCTGCAGCTGTTTTATTTGTTAAAAATAAGAGAGGATTATCTGATAAAGAGATGGATAACAGATTAAATAAACAATCTGGAATTCTTGGAATTTTTGGAAAATCTTCTGACTGTAGAGATATGGAGAATGGAGTTGCTGAAGGAGATGAAAGAGCTAAGTTAGCTGAAGAGATGTTCATATACAAGATTAAATCTTATGTAGGAGCTTATGCAGCAGCTATGGGTGGAGTAGACGCTATCTGCTTTGCTGGAGGAATTGGAGAGAATGCAGCTGGAATTAGAGAGGGTGTAATTGAAGGTTTAGAGTTTTTAGGAGCTAAATTGGATAAAGCTGTAAATTCAGTAAGACAAAAAGGAAATGTAAAACTATCTACTGAAGATTCTAAAGTATTAATCTATAAAATCCCTACAAATGAAGAATTAGTAATAGCTAGAGATACTTATAGAATAGTAACTGGGAAGTAATTT
>DXSD01000139.1 GCA_019410665.1 Fusobacterium sp. | reverse complement strand
ACAGAATATTGATTTTATTATGATTTTCTATTATATTTTAGATATAAGATGTTCAAAAGTTGATATAACATTAGCAAAAAATATTCCGTGATTTAAAACAAAGGAATAATTTGAAAATTTTTCAATAGATGAATCTTTTTTACCAAGAAAACTGATTATAGGAATGTCATTTTTAATAGCAATCTTAATGATGTCTATTAAAGATTCTGTTTCACCAGATTCAGATACAACAAAGAGAATAATATTATTATTAGATTTTTCTAAAAGTTGTAAATGTCCATTAGAAATAGAACGTCTTCCTAGAAGTGCCATTCTTTCATTCATATATGAAGTTATATTATTAGCTATTCCAATTGAACAAAACATAATTAAAGGATCTGAATAACTTTTTATAATTTCTAAAGGAGTATTAAGGTTTGATTTATCTAGTATTTCTACCTTATCATTTGAATTTTTTATATGAAAAATAAGATCAGTAAAACTTTTAAAACCTATTTTTTTTATACAACTATAGATTACACTAGTAGAAGTATAATTATCTTTAGCTGTTTCTCTTATAGAAAGCTTTTGATTTTGTAAAATTTTATTTTGAATATAAAAAAGAATATCTTTCTCTAAATCATTTAATTTATGTTTTTTAACAATATAATTTATATCTAACAACTTACATCACCAATAATATTATACTATAAAATCAATAAAAAAGGAGATAAAAAATGGAAAAAAAATTTATAACTGACCCTTGGGCAAGAACAACTACAAGAAATGGATTAGCAGGAGATGAAGTTATATCAGCACTTCAAAAATCAATTAGAAGAGGAAATGTAGAAGCAGCTTGTGAATTTGCTTATGAGATGTATATTACCTCTCCACAAATGGAAGAAAAATTATGGAGAAGACTTACAGCTATCTCTGTTGAAGATATAGGTATGGGAGATCCTATGGCAGCTGTATTAATAAATAATTTGAGACAGATGAGAAAAGAGTATGCTTATGCAGATGGAGATAGACCAATATTTTTTATTCATGCTATTAGATATCTTTGTCAATGTGAAAAGGATAGATCAAGTGACCTATTAAAAAATATTGTAATTAAAAGTTTTGCAATGGGATATGTTCCTGAAATTCCTGATTATGCTTTAGATAAACATACAGTTAGGGGAGCAGAGATGGGAAGAGATTCATTCCATTTCTTAAATGAAGCAAGTAAAGTAATTCCTCAAAAAGAGGTAGATAATGACTATAAAGAGAGATACAACAAAATATTAGAAAAATATAATCCTAATGATGTTGTTCCATCAGCTTTTAAATTTAATCCATGGCAAGAATAATAAGGGGGAGAAATGGAAAATAAATTTTTAGAGAGATTAGAAAAAGTATTATTACCAATAGGAAGTAAAATAGGAAATCAAAAGCATCTTCAGGCTATATCTGTGGGGATGATGATGACACTAGCTCTTATAGTTGTGGGATCTCTATTTTTAATAGTTGCTAATCCTCCTATTAACTTAGATTTAGTAGATCCAAATACTGGAAATATATTCTTACAGTTTATGATTGGATGGAAAAAGTTTGCTATTGCTAACTATGATTTAATCACTAAACCTTTTAACTTTACTATGGGAGTAGTTGGTTTAATGACTTCTTTTACTATTGCTTACTCTTTAGCAAATGAGTATAAGTTAAATAATCTTACATCTGGTTTAATATCTTTAGTTACTTTCTTAATGGTTGCAGCTCCAATAGAAGATGGAAAAATAGTTATGCAGTATTTAGGAGCAGATGGACTTTTCATAGCTATTATTATATCTTTAATCAGTGTAGAGATATCTATGATGGTAGAAAGATTAGGGTGGAAATTTAAAAGTGAGCATGTTCCACCAGCAGTATTATCGTTCATGAATGCCTTAATACCACTATTTTTAAATATAGTAATAATTTATGGGGTAAGTGTTATTATTTTTGTAAATACAGGAAAGACAATACCACAACTTATAATGACAGTTCTTACTCCAGCTTTAAGTATTGGAAATAATATCTGGGGATATTTGGCTATTTTATTCTTTGGAAATATTCTTTGGTTATTTGGAATAAATGGAACTTCTGTTATATTTCCAATAGTTTTTACAATAGGGATAGCTAATACTGGAATTAATGCTGAATTAGTTAGACAAGGAAAAGAACCAGAGATGTTGATGAATTTACAAATGTTTAGAGTTGCTATTTTAGGTGGAGCTGGAAACACTTTAGGACTTATTCTTTTGATGCTAAAAAGTAAATCAGAACAGTTGAAAACCTTAGGTAAACTAGCTCTTGTTCCAGGAATATGTGGAATAAATGAACCAGTAATATTTGGAACACCAATAATATTTAATCCTATGCTAGGGATTCCATTTTTAATAACTCCTTTGGTTACAGTATCTTTAACATATATTACTCAAAAGATAGGGTTAATCTCTATGGGATATATAGTTGATCCATCTTTTGCCCCATTCTTTGTACAAGGGTATTTATCATCATTGGATTTTAGAAACTTTATCTTCTACTTTATATTAGTGGGAATAAGTCTTTTAATATATTTACCATTCTTTAAGGTGTATGAAAAGAATTTAGTAGCTCAAGAAGAGAAATAAAAATTTATCTAAATAGAATAAGTAGGAAACTAAGAGTTGCTCCAGACTACAAGAAGTTGATTAACTATGGCTTCCAAAAATCTAAGAGCTTTAGCTCTCTAAGATTTTTGAGACACAGAAAGCAAAGCTTTCAGTGCTTCCTTAATGTAACACAGAAAATAAATTTCTGTGTCTCAATAGTAGTAGTCGTTAAAACTCCTCTACTATTGGAAAACTCACTTCGTTCAAACAGTTGTGTTTTTTA
>DXSD01000138.1 GCA_019410665.1 Fusobacterium sp. | reverse complement strand
GAGATGTGTATAAGAGACAGGGATATTAGCATATATATACTATCTCATTACCACCTTTAGAAATTTTCTATTTGATAAGAAGATTTTACCTATAAGGAGGGTAGAGGGAGTAGAGATTATCTGTATAGGTAATATTACAGTAGGTGGAACAGGTAAAACACCTGCTGTTCAATATTTTGTTAAAAGATTACAAAAAATGGGAAGAAAGGTAGCTGTTGTTTCTAGAGGATATAGGGGTAAAAGAAAAAGAGAGCCTCTTTTAGTAAGTGATGGTTATCAGATTTTTGCTACTCCTAGAGAGAGTGGAGATGAGCCTTTTATCCATGCTCTCAATCTTAAGGTTCCCATTGTTGTTAGTTCTAATAGATATAAAGCTTGTCTTTTTGCAAAAAAACATTTTGATGTAGATACCATTGTTTTAGATGATGGATTTCAACATAGAAAATTATACAGAGATAGAGATATTGTTCTTATTGATGCTACTAATCCTTTTGGTTGGGGTGAGTTACTTCCTAAAGGAATGCTTCGTGAAGATTTTAAAAAGGGAGCTAAAAGAGCTTCTGAGTTTATTATAACAAAATCAGATTTAGTTAGTGAAAGAGAAGTTGAAAGAATAAAAAAATATCTAAAAAAGAAGCAAGGAAAAGAGGTTTCTATTGCAAAACATGGAGTTACCTCTCTATGTGACTTAAATGGAAACCAGAAACCACTTTTCTGGATAAAAGGAAAAAGAGTTCTACTTTTTTCTGGACTTGCTAATCCACTTAATTTTGAAAAAACTGTTATATCTTTAGAGCCCTCTTATATTGAGAGAGTAGATTTTATGGATCATCATAACTTCAAGAAAAAAGATATTGAGTTAATTCAAAAACGTGCTGAAAGTATGAAAGCTTCTTTTATAATAATGACAGAAAAAGATCTAGTAAAACTACCTACTGATCTTCCTTTGGAAAACTTTTTTGTACTAAAAATAGAGTTTAAAGTATTAGAAGATAACTGTTTAAAAGGAATTGGAGGAAATATTGAAGATAACATCTGATATACTTAATATTATCAAAGAAAAAAAAGAGAGAGAACTTGTAACACTATTAGAAAACTTTACTAAGACAGAAGTTTTGAGTGAGTGTGCTCAATATTTAGATAAGAGAGCATACATTACCATTGATACTTTAGGAAGTATTAAAAGAAAAAAGGGAAGTTTAGCTCTTCCTGTTTTTGCCTTTTTAAATGATAATGAGATCTTAGCTCAAGAGATTTTAAGTTCATCTGATATTAGAGAGAGACAAAATTTTGACAAGATAGATAGGTTTTCTAGCTTAGATATTGATAAAGTTAAAATAAATTTTATAAAAACTCTTTTTAATGGAAATCTTGAGTTTTCTAAAAAATATGGTAAAGAGTTATTTTTAAGAGATACAAATGAATTTTATAGAGTTGTTTCAAACTTTTCTCTTATAGGAAGTAAGAGTATAAAACCTCTTATGGTATTAGCTTTAAAAAAACTAATGACTACTTATGATGAGAATATTTTTCATCTTTTTATCTCTTATATGACTAAAAATAGAGATAACACTTGCGTATATGAGATTGTAGAAGAGTTAGAAACTACAACTGAAGAGTTAAAAACTCTATTAAAGTCTAATATGGAATTATTAAACAGTTATGAAGGGTTAGCTCTTACATCTGCACTAACTCTTATTGATAATATGCAACCAGATAACAAAGGTAGAGTTTTAGGTAAAATTAAATTTGAAATTGAAAATACAAAATTATACACACCTTTAAATAAAGTAGAAAAAAATCTTCTGGAGATTTTTTTATAGGAGGTAGAGATGTTACAATATTTTAATAGTAAACTTATTACCTATATAGAAGGAAAACACAGTAAGGATGAAATTTTAAAAATTTTAGTAGATTTAATTAAAAAAAATAGTGATGCTTTAAAAGATGAAGATAATTTCTATGAAAATATCTTAGCTAGAGAAGAGTTAGGAAGCACTGGTATTGGTCAAGGGATTGCTATTCCTCACGCTAGAAGTGAAAAGATAGAGAAAATTGTAATAGCTATTGCTCTACTTGAAAATAGAGTTGATTTTAGCTCTTTAGATGGAGAGGATGTTAATCTTGTTATTTTAGTAGGTGCTCCTAAAGGACAAAATAGAGAGTATCTCTCTTTGGTTTCACAACTTACAAGAACTTTTAGAGATAAAAATTCTAGAGAGTCTGTAACTTGTGCTACAAATTATCAAGAATTATTGGAGGCTATTGCTGAGTTAAAATGAGAATAGGAATATATGGCGGAAGTTTTAACCCTATACACAAAGCCCATATCAGTATAGTTAAATACATTTTAGATAAGCTTCAACTTGATAAAATAATCATCATCCCTGTTGGAAAAGCATCTCATAGAGAAGATATAATGGTAGATGGAAAACTCAGAAAAAAAATGTGTGAGTTAGCTTTTGAAAATGAGGAAAAAATTGTTGTTTCTGATATTGAAGTAAAAAGCAAAAAAATCTCCTATACTATTGATACTTTAAGAAAACTTATCTCCCTCTATGGTGGATATAATGAATTTTATGAAATAGTTGGAGAGGATTCTGCTTATAACTTCTCTAAATGGAAAGAATACAATAAAATTTTAGAACTTAGTAAAGTTGTTGTATTCCGTAGAGAGGGCTATGATGGAGGAATATCACATAAAAATATCATCTATCTTGATACTCCTCTATATGATATATCCTCAACAATGATAAGAGAAAAAATTCAATCAGGAGAGAGTATCTTAGAATTAGTACCTGAAAAGGTAGCTAAATTTATAGAAACAAATAAATTATACACTTAAATTAAAATAATATTTTTATATAAAATATATTAAAACCTAAATAAAGG
>DXSD01000137.1 GCA_019410665.1 Fusobacterium sp. | reverse complement strand
TAGATAATTACTATATTAGAATAAAGGAGATTAGAAACAGATGATAATAGGAGCAATTGAAGCTGGAGGAACAAAATTTGTTTGTGGTGTAGGTAATGAAAAGGGAGAGATTTTTGAGAGAGTAAGCTTTCCTACTGAAACACCAGAGGTTACTTTAGCAAAGGTAATTGAATTTTTTAAAGATAAAAATATAGAGAGACTTGGAATAGGATCTTTTGGACCAATTGATGTTAATCCAAACTCTAAAACTTATGGATATATAACTAAAACTCCAAAGTTAGCTTGGACAGATTGTGACATGGTAGGATATTTAAAAAAATATTTTGATGTTCCTATGTTCTTTGATACAGATGTAAATGGGGCAGCTTTAGGAGAAGCAACTTGGGGAGCAGCTAAAGGTTTAGATAACTGTTTATATATGACTATAGGAACTGGAATAGGTGGAGGAGCCTTAGTTTCTGGAAAGTTAGTTCATGGTATGTTACACCCTGAGATGGGACACATCTTAGTTAAAAGACACCCAGAGGATAAATATGAAGGGAAATGCCCTTTCCACAGAGAGTGTTTAGAGGGAATGGCTGCGGGACCAGCTATTGAAGCTAGATGGGGAGTAAAGGGACATGAGTTGCCAGTAGATCACATAGCTTGGGATATAGAAGCTTACTATATAGCTCAAGGATTGATGAACTTTATCTTAACACTATCACCAGAGAAAATAATTTTAGGTGGAGGGGTAATGAAACAATCTCAACTGTTCCCTAAGATTAGAGCAAATGTAGTAGAGTTATTGAAGGGTTATGTTCAAACTAAAGAGATACTAGAGGATATAGATAATTATATAGTATATCCAGAATTAGGAGATAATGCTGGATTATTAGGAGCTTTAGCTTTGGCATTATAGAAAAAATAAAAAGAGGCTATTGTAATTTAAGAAATTAAAGTAATTATAACTAATTCAAGAATGACTTTCGTTCAATCTTCGTCATTCTTAAAGTTTATTATCTATTCTAGAAAATTTTTTAAATTGAAATTGGGATAATAAAAGAGTAAAGGAAAAGGAAAAAATTTTACTGTAATGAACATTGCGTGAGCACTAGCGATTGGAAGTAAACTTTTTTCCTTTTGTATTATTAAATATTTTTGTTTTTTGATTTCAATTTAAGAATTTGTAACAGCTCCTTCTATTATTAAGCTATTTTCTTTCAATGCTAATGTGACTATGTTCCATTGGAAGATAGTGTTTGTGATGAACCATAGGAAAATCAACTTTTTTAAATAATCTTTCTTCTAAAAGCCAAAATTTAGTATTTTTACCAATAGTGTATCTCATAGAAGTAAAATTGCCAGCAGTGGAAAAATTTATATTTAAACTAGAATGTTTAGCTTTTAGGTATGAATCTTTTTCTAAAAAATTTAATAGAGTATTTTTATCACTAAGATCAATTTTCTCCTCAGTAACAGTTTCAATTGGAAGAAAAGAAAGAGTATAGGCTACCCCCTCTCCTTTACATTTATACCATCTATCTATAAAAATTACCGCTGAGGATTTTCTTCCTAAAACCTTAGTTGTATAATCACTAGGAGGTTCTATTCTAAACTCTATTTCAACGTCATCAATTTCCAAGTCTAAAGCTGAATAGATAGGATGTTCTAAAATTTCCAATCCTTTGTCATAACGACTTTGTTTTTGTGTAATAAAATTCCCCTTTCCGTGGATATTTTGTATTACACCATCTTCTTGTAAAAGAGCAAGAGCCTGTCTGAGAGTCATTCTACTAACTCCCATTATTTTTGCAAGTTCAGGCTCAGTAGGAAGTTTATTATTATCATCAAACTCCCCATCTTTAATAAGTTTAAAAAGTTTATCATATACAGCTACACATTTAGGAAGTTTTTTACTCCCCTTTATAGCTTCTCTTATCTCCTCTAAAGTCAATTGCTACACACCTTTCTACAAAATATTTTAAATAATTAAAGTCTATATATCAATATTGAGCACAACAGGACAGTGATCAGAGCCAAGTATTTCAGTATGTATCTCTGCTCCTATCATTTTCTCTTTAATATCTTCAGAAACTAAGAAATAGTCAATTCTCCAACCAGCGTTTTTAGCTCTTGCACTAAATCTATAAGACCACCACGAATAAATTTCAGTTTTATCTGGATAGAAATATCTAAAACTGTCAATAAAACCACTTTCTAATAGTTTTGTCATCTTATCTCTTTCTTCGTCAGTGAAACCAGCATTTTTTCTATTAGTTTTTGGGTTTTTTAAGTCAATCTCTTGATGAGCTACATTTAAATCACCACAGATAATAACTGGTTTTTTATTTTTTAAAGATAGAAGAAAATTCTTGAACTCCTCTTCCCATACCATTCTATAATCAAGTCTAGCTAATTTCTCTTGAGAGTTTGGAGTATATACAGTAACCATATAGAAGTTATCAAATTCTAAGGTGATAACTCTTCCCTCTTTGTCGTGTTCTTCTATCCCAAGTCCATACTGTACAGATAGAGGCTTTTGTTTGGTAAAAATAGCAGTTCCAGAGTAACCTTTTTTTTCAGCATAATTCCAATATTGATGATACCCTTCAAGTTCTAAGTTAATCTGTCCCTCTTGTAATTTAGTTTCTTGTAAACAAAAAATATCAGCTTGCTGTTCATTAAAATAATCTAAAAATCCTTTTCCTACACAAGCTCTTAATCCATTGACATTCCATGATATTAACTTCATAAGCACTCCTTTTTTATATTTTTTATATAATAATTATAACATATTTATTATTTAATGCAATTATTTTAGACAAAAAAAAGGACAACTTAACAGTTGTCCTTACTAAAAGTATAACTATTTAACAGCTATAACTTCTATTTCAACTTTTACATCTTTTGGAAGTCTTGCTACTTCTACACAA
>DXSD01000136.1 GCA_019410665.1 Fusobacterium sp. | reverse complement strand
AGTACTTGGAGGGAAGCCTCCTGGGAGGATAGGAACTTGCCAAGCTTTTTTATTTTTTGTAACTATATAAAAAATGAATAAAAACTAGTGTAATTATTTTGAAGTATTCTAATAGTTATGGTATAATAGTATAGTTAAGGAAAGGAGAGAGAAAATGAGATATCCTATAGATTTACATATACACACTAGTGCAAATCCACATGCGTATAGTACCTTAGAAGAAAATATTAGAAGTGCTAAAGAGAAAAATATGCAAGTTATAGCAATTACTAATCATGGACCTGCTCTTCAAGATTCTCCTCATTGGTGGAGTTTAGTAAATATGAGAGTAATTCCTGAATATGTGGATAATTTAAGGATTTTAAAGGGAGTTGAAACAAATATTATAGATGAAAATGGCAATTTTGATATAAACCAGAGAATCTATGATGTAATGGATATTATTCTATGTGGACTTCATACTGTTGAAGCTTATGGAGATCCTAGTGATATTATAAAAAATACTAAGGCAGTATTAAATATAATAAGAAGTCAAAAAGTTGATATTATGGTTCACTTAGGGAATCCACAGTTTCCTTTAGAGTATGAGTTGGTAGTAGAGGAAGCAACAAAAGCTGGAGTTGCTATTGAGTTAAATAATTCCTCTTTAAGGTCTTCAAGAAAAGGTTCAGAGATTAATTGTAAAAAGATTTTAGAGTTATGTAAAAAATATGGAACAAAAGTTGCTTTAGGAACTGATTCACATATTTCTTATGATATTGGTGAATTTGCTGAAGTTCAAAAATTAATTGATGAAATTGGTTATCCAATTGAAAAAATAATAAACTATTCAACTGAAAACTTGGAAAATTTTTTAGCTTTAAGAAAAGAGAGAAAAGTGAAGAAAATATAAAAAACACATGTAATTTATTTCTTTACTAATACGATAACACATGTTATAATTATCCTAGATTGATTTTTTTAGGAGGTTATTTTAATATGGTAAAGATTGGTAATTTAGAAATAAAAGTCCCTATATTCCAAGGGGGTATGGCTATTAGAGTATCTATGGCAAAATTAGCAGCTGCAGTAGCTAATGAGGGAGGAGTAGGAGTTATAGCAGGAACTACTTTAACTCCAGAGGAATTAAAAGAAGAGATAAAAAAAGCTAGAAATATGATTGTAAATAAAGGTGGAGCTTTAGGTGTAAATATAATGTTTGCTGCTACAAATTTTATGGATCTAGTAAAAGCTTCAATAGAAGCTGGTGTAGATGTAATAATTTTTGGAGCTGGATTTTCTAGAGATATATTTGATGTAGTAAAAGGAACAGGTGTAAAGGTTATACCTATAGTATCTACACTGAAATTAGCTAAAATCTCTCAAAAACTTGGGGCTGATGCAATAATAGTAGAAGGTGGAAATGCAGGTGGACACCTTGGAACAGAATTAGATTCATGGGATATAGTTGGAGAAATAGCAGAAAATATAGATATACCTGTATTTGGAGCCGGAGGAGTAATAACACCAGAAGATGCTCAAAGAATGATGGAGTTAGGTGTTGATGGAATTCAAATGGGAAGTAGATTTGTTGCTTCTGAAGAGTGCGAGGTTGAGGATTGTTTTAAAGAGATGTATATAAATGCTAAAGAGGGAGATATAGTAAAAATGATGAGTTCAGCAGGACTTCCTGCCAATGCTATAATTAGCCCTTTTGTTCAAAAAGTTTTAGATGATAATCCTGATAAGCCGACAAAATGTGTAAATTGTTTAAAGAAATGTACATATAAATTTTGTGTAAATGAAAGATTAGTAAGAGGACATAATGGAGATTATGAAGGAGGAATATTCTTTGCAGGTAGAGATGCTTGGAAAATAAATGAAGTTCTTTCTGTCCATGAAATATTTAATAGATTTAAAAAAGTATTTAAAGAATAAGAAAGTAATTTTAGGAGGATTTATGGAAAATAACAAAATCTGTAAACTATTGGGAATTAAATACCCTATATTTCAAGGAGCAATGGCTTGGATAGCTAATGGAAATTTAGCTGGACATGTATCTAGAGATGGAGGATTAGGAATAATAGCTGGTGGAGGTATGCCAGTTGAAATTTTAAGAGAAGAGATAAGAAAGGTAAAATCTATCACATCTAATCCTTTTGGAGTAAATTTAATGCTTATGATGGCTGATGTTGAAAAACAGATAGATGTATGTATCGAAGAGGGTGTTCCAGTAGTAACAACAGGTGCAGGAAATCCAGGACCTTATATGGAAAAATTAAAAGCTGCAGGAATAAAGGTAATTCCAGTAGTAGCTTCAGTTGCACTAGCTAAAAGAATGGAAAAAATAGGAGCAGATGCTGTAATAGCAGAGGGAATGGAAGGTGGAGGACATATAGGAACAATAACTACTATGTCATTAGTACCACAAGTTGTAGAAGCTGTTAATATTCCTGTAATTGCAGCTGGAGGAATAGCTGGAGGAAAACAATTTTTAGCAGCATTATCTTTAGGAGCTGAAGGAATCCAAGTAGGAACAAAATTCTTAGTTGCAAATGAGTGTACTGTTCATGAAAATTATAAGAAAGTTATTTTAAAGGCAAAGGATAGATCAACTGTTTCGACTGGAAACTATACTGGACACCCTGTAAGAGTTATTGAAAATAAATTTGCTAAACAGATATTAGAGATGGAAAAAGTAGGAGCACCTAAAGAGGAGATTGAGAAATTAGGAACAGGAAAATTAAGATTAGCTGTTGTCGATGGAGATGTAGATAATGGAAGTGTTATGGCAGGACAAGTAGCAGCTATGGTTAATGAACCTATGAGTACTAAAGAGATTTTAGAGAGCTTTATGAGAGAGCTAGAAGAGGAAAAAGTAAAGTTAGCTGAAAGAATGAATTCTTGGAAATAGATTAAAATAGAGGAGTTATTACATATAAGATTTTGTAATAGCTCCTCTTTTTATATTGAAATCAGCTTTTCTCTATGGTACAATATATAAGATAGTTTAGTATGAAAAGAGGTAGAGATGAAACAATTATATATCTACTTGTTGTTATATATGATGGTGGGATATTTTTATAACAGTAAAATAAAAGAGTTAGGATTTTATAATTTTATAGAGGATTATTTTGGATATTTTATTTTTTTTGTACTCTTTATGATTGGTTTAAAAATATCTTCTTTTTTTATAAAATGTAATAAGAAGAGAATGGTATATAAT
>DXSD01000135.1 GCA_019410665.1 Fusobacterium sp. | reverse complement strand
TTTTTACAGCTTTTATAGAAGCTTCTAAAGCTCTAGTTATAGTATTTAAATCCATGTATGGAGTATTTTTTTTGTCTAATACTTGTTCTGTAATATAAGGAACATGAATAAATCCACCCTTAATATTTAGATTATTTTTATTGATATAGTATAATAGTGAATACATTATATGGTTACATACATAAGTTCCAGCTGTATTAGATACAGCAGCAGGAATTCCAGCTTTTTTAACTTCCTCGACCATAGCTTTAATTGGTAAATTAGAAAAATAAGCATTTTCTCCATCTTCAAAAACTTTTACATCAACTGGTTGATATCCTTCATTATCTGGAATTCTTCCATCATCTAAGTTGATAGCAACTCTCTCTACACAAAATTCATATCTTCCACCAGCTTGTCCTACACATATTACAACATCTGGTTTAACAGTATCTATATTTTCAAATAATTTTTTAGCAGATTTTTTAAATACAGTAGGTATTTGTAATTTTATAACCTCTACTCCATCTATATTGTCTGGTAATCTTTTTACAGCCTCCCAAGCTGGATTTATTGGTTCTCCTCCAAAGGGATCAAATCCTGTAATTAATACTTTCATCTTCTACCTCCTAATTATAACAAAATTTTAAAAAGCTAATATATACATAAGTACTATATGTATTATAAGTAATGTAAGAGCCACAGGGGCTTGTACTAATATTATCCCATTTTTATTTTCCATCTCAAGAATAGAAGCTGGAACAATATTGAAGTTTGCTGCCATTGGAGTCATAAGAGTTCCACAGTACCCAGCTGTTAATCCTAAAGCTCCTACTATTGCTGGGTTAGCTCCTAAATTAATAACAAAAGGAACTCCTATTCCAGCTGTAATTACAGCAAAGGCTGCAAAGGCATTTCCCATTATCATTGTAAATATAGCCATAGCCACACAGTAACCTATTACTCCAAAAAGTCTATTTCCATCAGGAATAATTCCTCCCATTATTCCTGCTACTACCTCTCCAACACCAGCTTTAGCAAATAGAGCTCCAAGTGCTCCTAAAAGTTGTGGAAGTATAACACTAGCCCCCATTTGTTGCAACATTCTTGAAGAATCATAAGGAATATTTTTCATATTCTCTTTAGTTACTATCATAGTTAAAATCAATGAGCTTAAAGCTCCAATTCCTAAACCAACAAGTCCACCAAGTGGTGTAAATTGTGCAATTGCAAAAGCAATAACTCCAATAGATAGTGCAGGAATAAATATTTTATTTCCAATTTTCTCCTCTTGAATCATTCTATATTCGTCACTACTATTTTTTAAACTTCCAATTTTAACATTTTTTGTAGCTGTTATCCCTCCCATTACTAAAAGAAGAGCTCCTACAATCTTAGGATTTAAATATGGTCCTGCCATAAAAATAAATCCAAATATACACCAAAATATAGCACTTCCTATTCTCTTAGGATTAGCTTTATCATTAAAAGCATATATTCCACATATTATTAAAATTATTCCACATACTGCATACATTATTTCAAGAAGTGTATTAATCATTAATATCACCTTTCTTTGTTTTTATTTTTTTATCAAACATAAGATTTCTAATACTTGCTAACATAATTGTTATTATAGCCATAGGTATACTTGCCTTTGCTATATCATAGACATCAACAATTACCCCAGCTTCTTTTAAAGTTCCCATGATAAGTAAAACCCCTGAAGAACCGATAAAAATATTTTGACCATAGAAGTTACCAAAGTTTTCCATACTGTTAGCCAATCCCTTTACTTCCTCATCAAATTCTTTTGTTAATTTCCCATCTCTTTCTGCAGCCCCTTTAGCCATAGGGTAAATAAGTGGTCTAATAAATTGAACATGCCCTTGAATTCTAAGAGACATTGCACTAGCTAAAGTTCTAATAATAACATAAAGTGTTAAAATTTTTCCGCAAGTTGCTCCTTGTAGTGATGAGATACACTTAGTAGCTCTCTCTCTTAAACCATTTCTTTCTAACAAACCAACAGTTGCTAATGTTAAAAGTAAAAGAGTCATATTTCTTGTTGAAACAAAAGCAGTTCCAAGCACATCTAAAATTTCCATAAAATTCATAGATGATACTAAACCTGTAGCAACTCCAGCTAATAGAACTACAGCTATTGTATCTAGTTTTAAAGTGAATCCTAGTAAAATTATAAGGACTCCAATTAATTTAATCATTTAATCTCCCTCCTACTATTTATTAAATTAATGTGACATATATTATTATATATTAAAAATCAGTTTTAGTAAATACAATAGTAATAAGAAATTAATATTTTATTTTTCTCCAATATTTAATTAAATTTTCTTTAATCTCTTTTCTATCTATTTTTCTATGCTGAGTTGGAGTAACACCATATTTCTTTTTATAAGCTTTACTAAAAACCAAAGGATCTTTGTAGCCACAACTATTGGCAATATTCTCAATACTTTCATTAGTTATATCTAATAACTCATTTGCCCTAGATAATCTAAAAACAGTTAAGTATTCTTGTATTGTTATTCCCATACTCTTTTTAAAAAGAGTAGAAAGATAACTTCTATTTAGTCCTACATATTCAATAATATTATTTACATTGATATCATCCCAATAATTATTTTTAATATATGTTATAATTTTATCAACATAGGGATTTAAATCATCTTTTTCATCCTTTTCTTCAATTGAATTCTCTTCTACTATAATAGAAAAAAATTCATAAAATAATCCCTGAAGTTTTAACTCCTCAGCTAAGGTTAAATTTTTTCTTTTTAACATCTCTTTTAAAAGTGTAAATAATTTTTCTAAGCTATTTGTTCTAAAAACTGGTTTATGTTGTATAATACCAAGTTCTCTCAAGTATTTTTCAGCTCCCTCTCCATCAAAACCTATCCAAAAATATTTCCATGGCTCTTTAGCATCTGCTTGATAAAAGGTAATTATATTGGGTTCTATTATAAATCCTTGTCCCTTCTCTAAAGAATATTTCTTATTATCTACAACAAATATCCCTTTTCCTTCTAAGACAATATGTAAAATATATGTTGGTCTAGAAGCAGGACCAAAGCTGTGTAAAGATTCACATTCACTATATCCACAAAATTTTAATTCTAATTTTTTTAAACTCTCTCTTTTCAATTGTAACGTACATGCTTTTTCCATATTAGACTCCATTTAAATCTTTTTATTTAAGAATAGCATATTAATTATATATTTTCAAGTTATGTTTTTTTTTCGTTTTTGGTTTTATTTTGAAACTTTTAATGTTTTTACAGTCTTTTTTTTTTTATTTAAACAACATTTTAACTGTTTTATCAGACAA
>DXSD01000134.1 GCA_019410665.1 Fusobacterium sp. | reverse complement strand
TATTTTTAACGACTTTTATTCTATTTTATCATAAAATAATAGCAAATAAAATAGAGAAAAGACAAATAGAAATCTTTATAAATTATCTTTTTTATTTTACTTCTTTCCATATTTAACTCTTTGTGGTAAACTTTAACTAAAGAGGGGGATTTATTATGGAAAAGAAGTATGATAGATATGGTTATGATACTAATGGATTTGATAAAAAGGGGATTCATAGACTTACAAAAACGAAATATGACTATTTTGGGTATGATGTTGATGGATTCAATATTAAAAAATTTAATAAAGATGGTATCCATAAAATAACTAAAACAAAATATGATGAAGAAGGATTTAATATTAAAGGGTATAATAAATATGGATTTGATAGAAAAGGAATACATAAAAGTACTCATACTAAATATAATTTAGAAGGATTCGATATTGCTGGATTTAATAAAGATGGATTTAACAAAGAGAAACTTCATAAAGATACTCTCACAGAATATGATTTAAATGGATTTAATTATGAAGGATATAATTCTAAAGGATACAACAAGCGAGGATTTAATAAATTAGGATACCATTATCTAACTGAATCTAAATATGATGAGGAAGGATTTGATAAATATGGATACAATAAAGAAGGATTTAATAGAAATGGTATTAATAAGTTTACCTTAACTAAATATGATACAGCTGGCTATGATATTAATGGTATTGACAAACATGGAAAAACAAGAGGTGGAATAACTAATAAGAAAAAAGAAATTATTCTTCATAAAGAAAATAGCTTTAAAAATATAGAGAAAGAAAACTATGACCAAAAGAATATAGTTGAAATTACTCCTATAAGAAAAAAAGTTGTTATAGACAGATTTAAAGATATTGGAGAATTAAATTATTCATATCCTATTAACAAGAAAAATATTCTTTTTGCTTTAGAAGAGGAAGAACAGATTAATAAAAGATTTTGTGAATACACTGTAACTAATATCGTACAGGAAAGTATAGGACTCTATTCTGTTACCCTTACACAAAAAGAGGGAGAAGCACATCCTTTTAGTAGAAAAATACAGATAGATGAAGTCATGGAAGGAGGAAATATTTGGTGGGAAATCAATAACACTCCTGCTTATGCTGAAATTTTTCTAGTTTTTCCTGAAGAAGAAAAAATAGCTTTTAGATTTTTAAAAGGTCCAGCTCCAAAAGTAGGAACTGTTGTTAGAATATATTTACCAAATTACATAGAACCCCTTATTAAATGCTGGGAAAATAATTATTATGTAACTATGATAAATAATTGGTTGAAAGATATAGAAAATTATACTCCAAATATAACTGATTATAAAATAAATGGTTATTACAACAATTGGCTCAGAGCTAATCAAAAGAAAGCTTTCAACCTTTTAAATATGAAGGCTGGTTTATTATGGGGTCCCCCTGGCACAGGAAAAACTACTACTATGAGTGCTATGATAGCTGAATATATTGAGAATAATCCACATGATAGTATTTTAATTGTAGGAAATACAAACTTAGCTGTTGATACTATATTTACAGGATTTGATAAAATTTTAGATAAAGTTCCAAATAAAGATTTTATCAGAAAATATTCAGTTAGGTATGGAGAAGCTTTTAATAGCAAAATGTATAAGGATAGAGAATATCTTCTCGCTAAAAATAATGATGAACATATTATGAAAGAACTTTTCATACTTGAACAAGAAAAAGAAAAAATTCCTAATACTGATGTAGTAGCTTTAGCTAATTGGCAAGATAGATATGATAGATTAAAGAAACAATTAAAATCAGCTTTAGAGAATGTAGTTCAAAATTATTCAGTTATTGCAATGACTTCTACTGTTGCTCTCTATAATTTTGAGTTATTACTAGATAATAAATTTAACTTAGTAATTTTAGAAGAAGCTAGTCAAATAAATTTATGTCAAGCTCTTATGCTAACTCTTTTAGGAGAAAAAATAATATTTACAGGAGATGATAAACAACTATCTCCAATTGTTCAAAGCAGTAATAAGGAAGCTCAAGAATATCTCGGTTATTCTATTTTTAAATATAAAACTTCCTATTTAAGTGATAAAGTTTTTTTCCTAAATGAACAATCAAGAATGACAGAAAATATATGTAAGGTAGTTAGTCAAACATTTTATAATGGGGAATTAATCTTAGCTAAAAGTATTCCTAATCCTGAAAATTGGAAGAAAGAGAGAAAACTCAATAAAGATGATAAATTTAAGGGAAAAGATGTCATTATAGTTGATATAGATGACGATTCTAATTGGTCAAAACAATATGGAGGAGCTATTAGATATGATTCTTGTTATGAAATAACAAAAATCTGTGAAAATCTAATAGACCACTATGATTCTAAACAAGAAGATATAAATATTTTAACTCCTTTTAGAGCTCAAAAAAATATGATTAAATCATTCTTAAAGAGAAGTCATTTACCTAGAATAAAAGTAAACACTATACATAAGAGTCAAGGTAGTGAATGTCATACAATTATTTTTGACCCTGTTGACGGAGAGAGTAAATTCTTAAGTACAAAAGAAGCTCAAAATATGATAAATGTTGCTATTAGTAGAGCTAAAGCAAGATTGATAGTATGTCTTAGTAAAAAAGATTACACTAATAAATCTCTTAACAAAATTGCCCATTTAATAGCACAACTTTCTGATACTACAAATAAAAATTTTGTTCCTCATATTAGTGAATTTATAAATAAGTCAGACTTTCCTAAAAATACAATTGGAAAAATTCTTGATTTTGAAAAATCTGGTATTTGTAAAGTTTTAAAATTTGATGAAAAGAGTCTAACAGTTGCTATCCCTAATAAAGAAGCTATGACTAAAAAAATTTCTTTAGAGTTCTTATATAAAAAATATCTTTAATATACTTTGAAATAAATTTTTGATTCTTTCCAAGATTAATATCCACTATTATTTTTGGAAAGAATTAATTTAATTATATCTTTTCTGTTATTTTTTAATAGCCTCATAAAGAGCAAATTCAATTTCCCCATTATTTGTTTCCTCATAAAGAATCTCATTTTGCTCTTGCATAGTCATCTCTCTAATATATACATCTCTTAGATTATTACTTGGTTTAATATTTTTTAGTCTAAGATATCTATTCTCCTCATTAACTGTTGTAAATACAAGAGAGTCCTTATCTAATTTCTCCAATACCCTTAAATTATGAGAGGTAAAAATCAATTGCCCTTTAATCCCTTCATCTAGTATAGATAATAACTCCCCAAGTAAGTATTCAAATATTCTAGAGTCTAATTCATCAATTACTAAACATATTCCTTTATTATGATAAGTGGCTATTACAGCACTTAGGATAGATACAATTTTTTTAATTC
>DXSD01000133.1 GCA_019410665.1 Fusobacterium sp. | reverse complement strand
GTATTATATAGACAAAGTCCTAATAGTGTTTCAGGATTAAAAAAAGGAGCAAAAGTTAATCCAATAATTTTAGATTTTAAAAAGAAATTTTATAAAGAAATTTATAGTAAAGAAGTAACTAGTCCATTAAAAAAATGGGATAGATACATAGGAATAAAACAAGAAGAACTTATTTTAAGAAATGGAAATAGATCAAGTATTTTTTCACAATTATTGAGATATATTCAAATAAAAACTTTAAAAAAATATAAAATAAGATTATTATTTTTAGTTATAATATTTATTTTAGCTATTATAGGAGAAAGATTATGAAAAAAATAATGGAAATAAAATTAACTGAAATAAAATCTCCTGGTGGAAGTTTAAGTTTTTTTGAGTTTGGAAAAGAATTATCTTTTGAAATAAAGAGAATTTACTATATTTATAAATTTTCTGAACAAAATAGAAGAGGTTTTCATGCTCATAAAAATTTAAAACAAGTTATGTTTTGTCCTCATGGAAAAATAGAAGTAGAATTTGATAATGGAAGAGTAAAAGAAAAATATTTATTAGATTCTCCAACTAAAATTTTAGTAGTAGAGAAAGGATATTGGAGAGAATTTGTTTCTTTAGAAGAAGGAAGTATTTTATGTGTAGGAGCTTCTGATATTTATGATGAAAATGATTATATAAGAAATTATGAAGATTATTTAAAATGGGAGGAAGAGAATAGTGAGAGTACCTTTTAGTATTTTAGAAAGACAATATAAAATGTATCAAGAGGAGTATGAAAATAAGGCTTTAGAAGTCTTAAGAAAAGGTTGGTATATTTTAGGGGAAGAAACAGAAAAATTTGAAGAGGAGTATGCTAAATATATAGGAACAAAATATTCTTTAGGAATTGATAATGGATTAAATGCTTTAGTATTAGCTTTTAGAGCTTTAAATATTGGACAAGGGGATGAAGTAATTGTTCAAGGAAATACATTTATAGCTACAATTATGGGAATAACTATAAATGGTGCAACTCCTATCTTTGTAGAACCTGATGAATATTATAATATTGATGTTGAAAAAATAGAAGAAAAAATAACAGAAAAAACAAAAGCTATTTGTGTTGTTCATTTATATGGACAAGCTTCTAAAATGGATAAAGTTATAGAGCTATGTAAAAAGTATAATTTAAAGTTAGTGGAAGATTGTGCTCAAGCTCATGGAGCAGAATTTAATGGGCAAAAAGTTGGAAGTTTTGGAGATATTGGATGTTTTAGCTTCTATCCTGGAAAAAATTTAGGGTGCTTTGGAGATGGGGGAGCAATAACAACTAATGATGAAGAAATTTATAAAAGAATAAAAATGTTAAGAAGTTATGGAAGTGAAAAGAAATATCAGCATATTGAAGTAGGATATAATGCAAGATTAGATGAACTACAAGCTGGATTATTGAGAATAAAATTAAGTCATTTATCAGAATTAACAAAAGAAAGAGAATATATAGTACAAAGATATTTAGAAAAAATAAAAAATCCTTTAATTAAGTTGCCAGAGATAAGAGAAAAATGTACACATGTTTGGCATTTATTTGTTGTAAAAGTTGAAGATAGGGATAAGTTTCAAAAGTATCTAGAGGAAAAAGGAATAGGAACTGTAATACATTATCCAATACCACCTCATTTGTCAAAAGCATATGAAAATTTAGGGTATAAAGTAGGAGATTATCCAATAACAGAAGATTATGCTAATACTGTAGTAAGTTTACCATTATATAATGGAATGACTAAAGAAGAAATAGAGTATGTAATAGAGAAAATAAATGAATATAGGTAAAAAAGATGCTAGATGGAAAAATCATAAATTTAAGATTAGTTAAAGAAGAAGATGCAGAATTTATTTTAAAGTTGAGAAATAATAAAGAATTATCTAAATTTATTTCACCAACTAATATAAATCTTAATGAACAAAGAGAATGGATAAGAAATTATAAAATTCGTGAAAAGAAAAGAGAAGAATTTTATTTTATAGTTGAAAATAAATATGGGATTTCGTGTGGAACGGTAAGAATTTATAATATTAATTATGAAAATAAAGAAACTACTTGGGGAAGCTTTATTTTAGATAAAATAAGACCAGAAGGATCTTCAACAGAAGTAATAGAACTTTCTTTAGAATTTATTTTAGAAAAATTAAAGTTAGAAAAAGTTTATTTGGATGTTAGAAAAGAGAATTACAAAGCTATTCATATTTATGAAAAAAATAATTTTATAAAAATAAAGGAAGATAAAGAAAATTATTATTATTTAAGAGAGTTGTGATAAAATGAAAGGAATAATATTAGCAGGAGGAAGTGGAACAAGATTATATCCACTTACAAGAAGTGTATCAAAACAAATATTACCAATATATGATAAACCAATGATATATTATCCTCTTTCTGTACTTATGTTAGCAGGGATAAGAGAGGTGCTCATAATCTCTACTCCTAGAGATTTAAACTGTTTCCAAGAATTATTAAAAGATGGTAGTGAACTTGGCATGAAAATAGAGTATAAGGTACAAGAAAAACCAAATGGATTAGTAGAAGCATTTATAATAGGGGAAGAGTTTATAGGAAGTGATAATGTAGCTTTAGTACTAGGAGATAATATATTTTTTGGACAAGGATTTACTCCTAAAGTGAAACAAGCGGCAAAATTAAAAAAAGGAGCAGAGATATTTGGATATTTAGTAAAAGATCCAAGAGCATATGGAGTAGTAGAATTTGATAAGGATAGAAATGTTGTATCTTTAGAAGAAAAACCAGAAAATCCAAAATCAAAATATGCAATACCTGGACTATATTTTTATGATAATACAGTGATAGAGAAAGCTAAAAGTATTAAGCCAAGCAAAAGAGGAGAGTTAGAAATAACTGATTTAAATAGATTATATCTAGAGGAAAAAAATCTAAAAGTAAATTTATTAGGAAGAGGATTTGCTTGGTTAGATACAGGAACACATAAAAATCTATTACAAGCTTCAAATTTTATAGAAACTATACAGGAAAGGCAAGGAAATTATGTAGCTTGTATAGAGGAGATAGCTTATAGAAATAGTTGGATAACAAAAGAAGAAGTTTTAGAATTAGCGGAACCTTTATTAAAAAATGATTACGGAAAATATTTAATTGAAGTAGTAAAAGAGAATTAGATAAGTTTTGATTATTATAAATGAAGAGAATTTATTATTAAAGTATTAAATATAAAAGTAATATAAAATTTAAAAAAAGAATAAAATTATATAAATAAAATATTATGATAAAATATAATTTAGTTATAAATGATGAACTTATTTTTATAAAAAACAGTAAATAAGTTGGGAGTAAATATTATGAAAATAATTTGTATTGGAAAAGGGAATGATCCTTGATG
>DXSD01000132.1 GCA_019410665.1 Fusobacterium sp. | reverse complement strand
ATCCTGTGGTATTTAGTTACCGTGCCGGTTCGATTCCGGCTCTAGGCACCACTTTGATAATTAGCACATCTTTATAGATGTGCTTTTTTTATAATCAAATTTTGAAATGAGGGACATTATGAGAATTTTTAGATTTGATGAAATTGATTCTACAAATAAATATTTAAAAGAGAGAGAAGAGTTGAAAAACTATGATTGTGTTATTGCTCAAACCCAAAGTGCTGGAGTAGGGCGTCGTGGAAATATCTGGGTATCTAATAGAGGAATGGCTATCTTCTCTTTTGCTTTACAAGAGGATAAAGATAAATCATTAGAAGAGTATATGAGATTACCTTTAGTAGCTGGAATCTCTGTTCTTTCTGGATTAAAAAAAATTGAAAACTTAGATTACAAATTCAAATGGACAAATGATATCTATCTTTATGATAAAAAAATCTGTGGTATCCTTGTAGAGAAAGTAAGAGATTTCTTTATAATAGGGATAGGAATTAATATTAATAATTGTGACTTTGGTTATGCTCAAGATAAAGCTACTTCATTAAAAGAGACAACAGGAAAACATTATTCTACAGAGGATATTATTTTTTGTGTAATTAATGAGTTCAAAAAATATATGGAGCAGGAGTGGACACTAACTTTAGAGGAGATTAACTCATATAACTATCTTTTAGGTAAGGAGATTCAAATAGTTAAAGATAATAAAATTTTGGGAAAAGGTATAGCTGGTAATATATTAAGTGATGGAACACTCTCAGTTAATATAGATGGAAAAGATAAAAACTTTAATATAGGAGAGATTCATATAAAAAAATAGTGAGGTGATTATGGAAAGGAAAAAAGTTATTTTAGGTATGAGTGGTGGAGTAGACTCATCTATATCTGTACATCTTCTACAAAAAGCAGGTTATGAGGTAATAGGTGTAACTCTCAATCATAAAAAAGAAAAAACCTTAGAAACAGAGATTGAAGCTGCTAAAAAAGTAGCAAAGTTCTTTAATATAGAGCATTTGGTAGTTGATATTGAAGAGATTTTTCAAAATGAAGTTGTTGAAGATTTTTTAAATGGTTATTCACAAGGGATAACACCCTCTCCATGTGTTATCTGTGATGAAAGAGTTAAGATGAAAATTCTATTTGATATAGCTGATAAAAATAATGCTTATTATGTGGCTACAGGTCACTACTGTTCCACTGATTATTGTGAGGAGTTTGATCAAATACTATTAAAAAAAGCTGAAGATGTAAAAAAAGATCAAAGCTACATGCTTTATAGATTGGATAGAGATAAACTTCCTAGACTTCTTTTCCCTCTTCAAAATTATACCAAACCTCAAATAAGGGAGATTGGAAAAGATATTGGACTTGAAGTACACGATAAAAAAGATAGCCAAGGAATCTGTTTTGCCAAAAGTGGATATATAGAGTTTCTAAAAGAAAACTTAAAAGACAAGATAAAAAAAGGAAACTTTATAGATAAAAATGGAAAGATTATGGGAGAACATGAAGGGTATCAACTCTATACTATTGGTCAAAGAAGAGGTTTAAATTTAAAACTTCCTAGAGCATACTTTATTACTAAAATAAATCCCTTAACCAATGAGATCACTTTAGGAGAGTATGAGGAACTTGCAAGAAAAAAAGTGGAATTGGTGGAATTCAAAACTCCTTTAGACAAAGAAAAAATTGAAAATTTAGAAGTTATTGGTAGACCAAGATTTTCTAGCATTGGTGCTAAGGGTAAAATATTTTTTCAAGAGAATAGAGTATTTTTTGAATATTTTGAAGAAAATGTACAAAATGCCCCTGGACAGCATTTAGTAATATATTACAAGGATTTTCTTTTAGGTGGAGGTATGATTAAATATTAAAATTTTTTTTCATAAATCTACATAAAAAAAAGAATGTACTATAACAGTTATTTTCTACAAAAATAATACATAAAACTCTTTACTTATTCTTTAAAAAGGAATATAATTAGAACATAAGGAATAAAAATAACTGGAGGAAGAAAAAATGGCAGATGTTTATGAAAGATCACTAGAGTTACATGAAAAAAATAAAGGTAAATTATCAGTGGTTTCTAAAGTTAAAGTTGGAAATAGAGAGGATTTAAGTTTAGCTTACTCTCCAGGTGTAGCAGAACCTTGTAGAAAAATAGCAAGTAATAAAGAGAATGTGTATAAGTACACAGCAAAAGGAAATTTAGTGGCAGTAGTTACTGATGGTACAGCTGTATTAGGATTAGGAGATATTGGTCCAGAAGCAGCATTACCTGTTATGGAAGGGAAATGTGTACTTTTTAAAGAGTTCGGAGATGTAGATGCAATTCCTATATGCTTAGATACTAAAGATCCTGAAGAGATAATAAGAACAGTAAAATTAATTGCTCCAGGACTTGGTGGAATAAACTTAGAAGATATCTCTGCTCCTAGATGTATAGAGATAGAAACTAGATTAAAAGAGGAGTTGGATATTCCAGTTTTCCATGATGACCAACATGGAACAGCAATAGTAGTAGCTGCTGGACTTATCAATGCTTTAAAAGTTGTAAATAAAAAAGTTGAAGATATAAAAGTAGTTGTAAATGGAGCAGGTGCTGCTGGAAGTTCTATTATTAAACTTATAAAAAAATTAGGTGCTAAAGAGATAATAGCTGTTGATAAAGTTGGTATCTTAAGAAGAAGTGACAAAGAAACTTACGACTTCTCTAAAAAAGAGTTAGCTGAGATAACAAACTCTCAAGATATGGCTGGAGGACTTGCTGAAGCAATAGTTGGAGCAGATGTATTTATAGGAGTATCTGCACCTAACTTATTATCTAAAGATATGGTAAGAAGTATGAATAGAGATGCTATTGTTTTTGCTATGGCAAACCCTACTCCTGAAATTATGCCAGAAGATGCTCTAGAGGCTGGAGCAGCAATAGTTGGAACTGGAAGATCAGATTATCCTAACCAAATTAACAATGTTTTAGTATTCCCAGGATTATTTAAAGGAGCTTTAAGAGCAAAATCTAAGAAGATAACAGAAGAGATGAAATTAGCAGCTGCTGAAGGATTAGCTTCATTAATAAAACCTGAAGAATTAAGAAAGGATTATATTATCCCAGATCCATTTGATAAGAGAGTAGCTGAAGCTGTAGCTTGTGCTGTTGAGAAATTAGCTAAAGAGCAAGGAATTTGCAGATAATTTAATTTTTAATTAAAAGGGACTGTTGCAAATTCTTAAATTGAAATCAAAAAAATAAAAATATTTAATAATATAAAAGGAAAAAAGTTTACTTCCAATCGCTAGTGCTTACGCAATGCTCATTACAGTAAAATTTTTTCCTTTTCCTTTACTCTTTTATTATCCCAATTTCAATTTAAGAAATTTTCTAGAATAGATAATAAACTTCAAGAATGACGAAGAACGAAAGT
>DXSD01000131.1 GCA_019410665.1 Fusobacterium sp. | reverse complement strand
CTTTAATACGATTGGAGATCAATAAATATAAGAAAAAAAATGTTTTGGTAGTTTGTAATCTTGGACCTGGAGCAACTAAAATTTTAACTAATGACCTAAATAAAAATTTCATTATTAATATAGTTGATTCAATATCATACTTTCAATTTCAGGTTTATGATTTAACTAATATTGATTTTATTATTCATACAGTTACTGAATTAATCTCTGAGATTCCAAGCTATAAAGTAAATTCAATCCTCACTCCAAAAGATATAAATAATCTTAAAAACTTGGGATTTTTTCCAAGATAAAAAATTAATAATAAAAAAGTTTTACCTTGGTAGCTATTTAATATTCTTTGCTCCTTGGTAAAACTTTCTTTTTTTATATTTATTTTTTTATTAAATTGAATCCCTTACTTCTAAAAATATTCATCTTATCATCTACTATTAATACTTCCAATAAATTATTTTCAGCAAACTCCATAATCTCATCAATAGGCATCATAAAAAATGCTGTTGAGTACATATCAGAGAAAAAAGCATTGTCAGATATCACTACCACCATCTTTTTATCTGTAACAGGATATCCAGTTTCCTTATCTAAAATATGATGATATTTTTTCCCATCTATCTCTATATAAGTTTGATAATCTCCAGATACTCCCATTCCTCTATCATCAAGCTCTACTATTCCTAATAACTCCTGAGAATTTTCTGGGTTTTCAATTCCTATTCTCCAAGGCTTACCATCTGGTTTCAAATTTATTGTCTCTATACTTGAAATAGATGAGATAAAGGCACTTACTATCCCCTCTTCTCTCATAATCTCCTTAGCTCTTTCAACTGCATATCCTTTTAAAAATGATCCTGTATCAATTTCAATACCATCTTCTGAAAAATATAGTCTATTCCCATCTAATACTAATTTAGAAAAATCTACTTTTTCTTTTGCTTTTTCTATCTCATCTTTACTTGGAAGTTTTCTTTCCTCTTTAGCTCCAAAATCCCAAATATCTAAAAGAGGGCCAATGGTAACATCATATTTCTCATGGGAAAGTTCATATACTCTTTTTAAGTTTTCAAATAGGTATACTCCCTCTTTATCTAAAATGATCTCTTTTTCCACCCCTTTATTTAATTTATCTAAGAGGCTTCCAGATACCTTACTGTTATATTTTTCATCTATTCTTTTTATCTCAGCAATTCCCTTTTCAATTGCTCTATTTGCCAATTTTTCATCTTTATCATACACGGTTATACTTATATAGGTCCCAAAAAGAAAACTACTTTTTTCTACCTTTTTTATCTCCTCTTTTCCGCAAGATAAAATAAAAATTGGCAATATTAATATTGCCAATATTTTTTTAAGCATAGAGATTACTCACCAACTTTATCTTCAGCTACTTCGTAACCAATTTTATCAGCTAAAATCTCTCTAAATGCTTTTTTTACATCTGTATCTTTTTTACTGCACTTTGTTAAAAGTGGCTCTCCTTTTCCTATTTGTCTAGCTCTTTGTCCACTAACAATAGTTAAGATATATTTATTTGGTATTTTTTCCAATAACTCGTCATATATTATCTCTTTTTTCATTATCTTACCTCCTACTAGTTATGTTTCTCCTCGATTATTCTTCTAAGTGCAGCACATGACTCCTCAATTGTATTATTGATTATAGACACTTCATACTCTTTTTCATACTCAAGTTCTTTTATAGAATTTTTTAATCTTAACTGTATAGTCTCTTCACTATCAGTTTTTCTTCCTCTAAGTCTTGCTTCTAAGTCCTCCATAGTAGGTGTTTTAAAGAAGATTAAATGTGCATCTGGATATTGAGCCTTTACTTGAAGCCCTCCCTGAACATCTATCTCTAATATTACATCTTCACCAGCTAAAAGTCTACTTTCCACTTCTGATTTTAAAGTTCCATAGTAGTTTCCATGAACAGTAGCATATTCTAAAAATTCACCATTTTTTTCTTTAGCTAAAAATTCCTCTTTAGTTAAAAAATAGTAATCTCTTCCATTCATCTCTCCCTCTCTTGGAGCCCTTGTTGTAGCTGAAGTAGCTAAATTTATTCCAAGCATTTTGCGTACCATTCTACAAATAGTAGATTTTCCAGCACCACTAGGACCAGATACTACATATAGATGCCCTTTTATTCCTCTACTCATTCTTTTCTCCTTTCTCTATTCTCAATGATATTGTTTCTGGATTAATTGCTGACATAATAACATGATTTGAGTCTGTTACAATAAGAGTTTTTGTCTTTCTTCCAAGAGTAGCATCAATCAATCTATTTTGAGCTTTAGCATCCTCTCTTAGACGTTTACTAGGAGCAGAATCTGGATTGACAATAGCTATTATTCTATTTTCCATTACCATATTTCCAAATCCGATATTCACTGCTTTCATAATTTCCTCCTACTCAATATTCATTGATTGCTCTCTTATTTTTTCTAGCTCATTTTTACTTTCCACTATCAGTTTAGAAATCTCATAAAGATTGGATTTTACTCCAGTAGTATTTAACTCTCTATAGATCTCTTGTAAAATAAAATCTATTTTCTTTCCTACTGGTTCTCCCTTTATTAACAACTCTTTTTTCAATTGGTCCATATGACTATCTAATCTTGATATTTCCTCTGAAATATCACATTTATCAGTAAAAAGAAGTATCTCTTTTAATATATCTTCCTCTTTAAACTCAATATTTCCTCTGATTTTATCAAGTCTTTCTAAAAGTTTATTCTTATATATCTCTACAACAGTATCTTTATATCTCTTTATCTCATTTATATTTTTTTCAAGTATAGATAATCTTTCAAGGAAGTAAACTCTTAATCTCTCTCCCTCATCCTCTCTCATTTTTATAAATGGGATTAATAACTCTCTTATTTTTGAAAGTATAAATTCGCTATACTCATTTTCATTAATCTCAAAATCATTTTTCTTTATTACATTTAAATTTCTAACTAAAATATCCATCTTATTACTGAATTTTTCTCCGAAGTCCTTTTCCATCTCAGTTAGAACACTCATATACCCTTTGCTCTGCTCTCTGTCATAATCAAAAAGTTGTCCTAAATCTCTTAAATCATTAAATTCAATTTTTAAATCTAAGGATCCTCTAGTAATCTGAGAAGCTATCTCAGTTCTAATAGCCCCTTCTAAAAAATTTAAATTATATGGAAGTTTTATTTTTAAATTTAAATTTTTATTATTTACACTTTTTAATTCCATATTCAAAGAAAAATTATCATCTTGATAAGCTAACTTTGAATATCCAGTCATACTTCTCATAATTACCTCCAAAAAAAAGATAAAATAAAAATATAGGAATAGGCGACATTGTCGCCTATTCTTTATCCTTTATTTAGATTACTCTTGATCCATTAAATCTTCTTCTATAACTTTTGCTTTTATCTTCTTGTAAGCACTAAATCCTGTTCCAGCAGGGATCTTCTTACCTATGATTACGTTCTCTTTTAATCCTTCTAAGAAGTCAACTTTTCCTTCAATAGCTGCATTTGAAAGAA
>DXSD01000130.1 GCA_019410665.1 Fusobacterium sp. | reverse complement strand
CTAGCATACATAGTAGCAATTTTTTCTAATTCTTCTGTTTCATATTTTTTTAATTGCTTCATTAAATCTTCAATTTTGTTATTAGTATGAGAAAAATATTTTAAATAATATTTTTTATACCCTTCTTTTTTTTCAGCTGCAATATAAAGTTTAGCTTCTTTAAATCTTTTTTCTTTAAACCAACGGTTATGTATTATAATACGAATAGTTTCATAAAATTCGTTATCTAAAGGCCCTGCTGCTTCTCTTTTTATATTGGCATTAAGTCCTAATTGTAAATGTGTTTCTAATAAATATAAAATTTTGGCTATAGCAACAATACCTTTTTTTCCTTCAAGAGTATCCATTATTTTAGCAACTAATACAGCTTTTTTAAATTTAAAATTTTGTTGTTTTGCTTCAATAGGAATAATTTTGCTTGTTATTATCTCTTTTTTCCCTGTTACACACTCATAGATTAAAGATTTTTTATACTCCTCTAACTCTACTATTAGAGCCTCTTTTTTAGTTATAAGGGTATCTATTTCAGAAGTCTTTTTATCAAGGTATTCAGCTATTTGGTTTTGTTCTTCTAATGGTGGTACAGAAACATAAAAATTTAAAATAAATTCAGAAGAAACTCTTTTCAATCCTCCTGCTCCTGTCATATTATTTTTACCTAGATTTTTAAATATCTCATTTCTTAAGAAATAAAATAAATATTCCTTTTTTATTTTTTTATTACTTCTAAAAACAAATAATTCTGAACTTCCAAAACCAATATTATTATACAATCCTTTCATTATTGCTATATTACCATTTTCAAAACAAGGGGTTACTTTCGCCATTACTATATCATTTTCACTATAATTAGTATAAGATGAATTATTATTTCCCCAAATTCCTTTATTATTTATAAAATAACCATTTTTTATTTTTTCCATTGGAGTAAATGTTACTTCACTTGTTTCTTCTAAATGATTTACATCTATTTTAGGATTTAGCTGTGCTACATATTTTAATTTTCTTACTTCCCACTCTCTAGGTATCTCCCCTATCCACTCTATTCCACTATCTTTCATCTCTACATTAGGATTTATTCCCTTTGTTACTGCCTCTGTAATGATAGATTGTTTATACTTTTTATAATCTTCAATAGTAGCTTTTGTCTTTTCTATAATCAAGTCTATATCTGAAACTTTTTTATCAAGATAGTTAGCTATTTTTTCTTGTTCTTCTAGTGGTGGAACAGGTAATATTATTTTTTTCATTT
The DNA here is from genome assembly GCA_019410665.1 of Fusobacterium sp. GTDB lineage: Bacteria > Fusobacteriota > Fusobacteriia > Fusobacteriales > Fusobacteriaceae > Fusobacterium_A. The sequence continues at coordinate 2,519 of DXSD01000130.1, read as the reverse complement.
TTGAATATTTAGTTGACCATAAATCAGCAACAATTCCACTTCCCCAACGATAAAATTCTTCTGCAAATCCATCATTTTTTAATAAGTATTTTGTATATTCAGATTTATAAAAAATATTCTTTAAAACTATATTTATTAATGATACTGACCCATCAAAATCAGATAGTCCACATGATTGCTTTCTATCTGACCTTGAGTTAATAACAAAATCTCCTTTACAAACTTTTTTTCTAGAATCATGTGCATCTGATTTAGCAACATTTTCAAGTTGTTTAAAAATTCCTTTTTTTGTTACTGATAATGGTTCCCATTCTTTATCTGATACTTTTTCTATTCTTTCTAAAAAGCAATTTCCTAAAGGTAAAGTTCTCCACTCTCTAGGTATCTCTCCTATCCACTCTACTCCACTATCTTTCATCTCTCTAGCCATTATTTTTCCTCCTTAGAGAACAATCTGTCCAGAGCTTCCATTATCTCTTTTTCATGTATAGATATTCTCTGAGCTATCACATCAGAGTTTTCTGGAGCTTCATATTTATAAAAATATCTTGTAAATGGGATTTCATACCCAATCTTAGTCTTCGTCTTATCTATCCAAGCTTCTGGGTTGTAAGGTTTAACCTCCCTTTCAAAATACTCATCAATATCCTCAGCAAGTGGTACATTTTCATAATCTCTCTTTGAAGAATCTGGAGCTATCTTTTTCCCTTTCATTACTATATTTCCATTCTCATCATAAAGAGGAGATTCTATCTGTATTCTATTGAATCCAAACTCTGTATTATCAAATATCTTAGATTCACAGATTTTTCCATCTATTTCATAGCTCTTGTTTTCAAACTCTCCAAAAGCTCTTACTACAACCTCTCTATATTTTTCAGTAATATCTACCCTCTTGTTACCTATGTTCTTTCTTCTATTTTCACACATGTTACTTGCATTTATAAGTTGTACCTTACCTTTTCTATGCTCTGGTTTACACTTAGATATTATCCAAATATATGTAGTTATTCCTGTGTTGTAAAATGTATCATTAGGAAGTTGTACAATAGCCTCTAGCCAATCGTTTTCAATGATGTATCTTCTTATCTCAGATTCTCCAGAACCTGCCTGTCCTGTAAATAGTGATGAACCATTGTGAATAATAGCCATCTTTCCTGTCTCTTTCAATTTAGCTATTCCGTTTAAGTCAAATAACATCTGTCCATCAGATATCTTTGGTAATCCCACACCAAATCTTCCAGATGTTCCCTTCTTATGTTCAGCTTCCACAGCATTTTTTTCCACTTTCCACTCTATTCCAAATGGTGGATTTGAGATTATATAGTCAAAGGTAAATCCCTCAAATTTATCATCAGATAGGGTATTTCCATGTCTCATATTATCACTATTTCCCCCACGGATAAGCATATCTGCCTTAGCTATTGCATAAGTTTCTGGATTTAGCTCCTGTCCAAACAATCTTACATCAGCTTCTGAGTCTAGCTCCAATAATCTCTCTGTCATACAAGTCAACATCTGAGATGTACCCATTGTCATATCATATACAGTTTTTGCTACTCCTTCTTCTATTAATACTTCTCTATCCTCAGCCACTAACAAATCTGTCATCAGATAAATTATATCTCTTGATGTGAAGTGAGCCCCTGCCTGTTCGTCATAACTCTCTGAAAATCTTCTTACCAAATCTTCAAATATGTATCCCATATCTACTGAAGTTACCTTGTCAGCTCCCATATATGCACTAGGGGCATTAAATCTCTCTATTATTAGATATAACATTCCACTATTAGCTAATTTTGAAATCTCTCTATCAAAGTCAAAATTACTAAATATATCTTGAACATTTTCAGAAAAACTATTTAGATACTCTCTAAAGTTAGCCTCTATATTCTCACTGTCATCTAATAATCTCTTAAAATCATACTTACTTGTATTATAGAACTTATATCCTGAAGCTTCCTCTAAAAATCCCTTTTTTACGACAAAACTCTTAATGTTCTCACAGGTTTCCAATACCTTTTCTTTTGTAGGAGCTAATACATCATTAAATCTCTTTATTACTGTCATAGGGAGTATTACCTTTCCATATTCATGTGGCTTGTAATACTCCCTCAATATATCTGCTATTGCCCATATCAAGCTAGATTTCTCTTGAATATTAATTCCTGTCTGTCTGTGTAAATCCATTTTTTATATTCTCCCTCAACAACTTCCTTTATCTTTTACTTCATAAATTTTATATATGGTTATCTATTGACACTATTTTAGCATATTTTTTAGATTTTTTTAATATTAAATACAAAAAGTTGCATATAATGGAATACTCTTTACTCCATTTTCAAAACCAAAGTTTTTAGTTGAAATCTTAATCCCATACTCTGGCTGATATTTTTTCATATAGTAATCCAAGCTCTTAGACCTAGTATTATCAGCAGATTTTACCTCTATTGGAATTATTTTCCCCTCTCTCATAATAATAAAATCTATCTCATGTGCCCCCTTTGGTGCTTTCCAAT
>DXSD01000013.1 GCA_019410665.1 Fusobacterium sp. | reverse complement strand
TTTAAACATGCTATAAGCTGTACAAAAGCTCCTAAAAATATTGCCCAAGGAATAACTAGAGATACTCCACTTACAATTCCAAATTTGTTAGCTGAAGCTACAAATGTAACAATAGCAAGTCCTAAAAGTCCTAATGCTGAGGGATCAGCAACTTCAATTTTAACATGATTATTTTGACTCATTAAAATTCTCCTTTAAGTATATAAAAATTTTGTCCAAGAGATATTCTAAGAGAAAATATAAATTTTGTCAATATAAAAAATTTAAAATATAAATATTTTTTCAAATATATACTATCAGAAAAATTGAAGTAAAAAGAATAAAGAGAGCAAGATAGATAAAATTATGAAATTTTAAAACTATACTTGCTCTTTACTTATAAACTATTAAAATTATTTTAAAATATTATTTTTTTATCTGTCTAACAACGTCTACAACAGACCCATCTCTATATTGAACAACAGCAACGATTCTATCTTCAAATTTGATAGGCTCCTCTTTACCAGTCATTGATTCAGCTATCTCTTTTAATTCTTCAATAGTTTTGATTGGTAAATTAGAGTTTTTAAATTTCTCAATTAGATCTTTTCTTAATGGGTTAATAGCAATACCTCTTTCAGTAACTAATACGTCAACTGTTTCTCCTGGAGTAGTTACAGTAGTGATTCTATCTTTTACAACAGATATTCTAGCGTTAACAAGTTGAGAAACAATGATACAAAGTTTAGATCCAGCAGCTGTATCACTATGTCCTCCAGATCCTCCCATGATAATACCATCAGATCCAGTAGTAACGTTTACGTTGAAATTAGTATCCATTTCAGTAGCACCAAGAATAACTATATCAAGTTTATTTACAACTGAACCTTTATTATTAGCATTAGCATACATAGAAGCAGACATTTTTATATGATTAGGATTTTCTTTAGCTGATTTAATAGCATTTAGATCAAAACATTGAACATCAAATAATGCTTTAAATAATCCCTCTTTATACATATCAACTATATATCCAGTAATTCCTCCAGCAGCAAAACTACCTACAATATTTTTAGATTTCATTAAGTTTTTAACTTCAGCAGCAACTGCAAGAGATATTCCTCCAGCTCCTGTTTGGAAACTCATACCATCTTTTAAATATCCAGATTGTTCTATAAATTTAGCAGTTAAGTCTGCAACTTTTAATCCAATAGGGTTTTTAGTTATTTGAGTCGTACCAGAAACTATTCCTTTAGGATCTCCAATAGCATCTACCACCAAAACATAGTCAATTAAAGTTTGATTAATTTCTATAGTAGGATTTGGGAATGGAACTAAATTATCAGTAATAGCAACTACTAATTTAGCATTTTCAACATCAGAGTGAGCATATCCTAAAGCTCCACAAGCTGATTTTCCATCAACTCCGTTAATATTTCCATATTCATCAGAAGTTGGAGCTGCAACAAAAGCGATGTCTACTTCAACTTCTCCTGTTTCCATTATTCTAGCTCTTCCACCATGACTGTGCATAACTGCAGGTTTTTGTAATTTACCTTCAGATATAGCTTGAGGTACAGGTCCAGACATATATCCAGCATATATTTGAGTAACTATTCCTTTTTCCATATATTCTACTACAGGTTTATGACAAGGGAAAATAGAGCTTGCAACTAATGTGATATCTTTATATCCTCTTTTAGCAATTTCTGCCATTACTAAATTTAAAACATAGTCTCCATTTCTTAAGTGGTGATGGAAAGAAACAGTCATTCCATCTTTAAGCGGAAGTTTATCCATTAATGTTGATAAATCAGTATATAATTTATTATCTTCAGGAGTTATAGTTTTAAAATTATAATTTTTCTTAACTATTCCTGTTGTATTAGCAAGATACCCATTATAATGAGTAACACTACCATATCCTTCTATAAAATCAGGAACTTCTCTTCCTAAAATATTTTTCATTTAAAAACACCTCGCCTCAATAATTAATTAATAAGTCCCATTAATTTAGCCATATCTAAAGTATGAATAGCTCTGTTGATAATAGGAAGGTCAACCATTTTACCATCTAATGAGAAAACTCCAAGTCCTTGTTTAGCAGCTTCTTCTTTTGCAGCCATAACTCTTTGAGCATGGGTAATTTCAGCCTCAGAAGGTGCATATCCTTTGTGGATAGTATCTATTTGTCTAGGATTAATACTTAATTTTCCTGTAAATCCAAGCATCTTAGCTTTTAATGTATCAGCCATAAGTCCTTCATAATCGTTTGTGTCTGTAAATGGAGTATCTATAGCATCAACTTTACAAGCTTTACAAGCATTTATAATTTTAGTTCTAGCATATAATAATTCATCAGAGTTTTTAGTTCTTTTAACTCCTAAATCCACTGCAAGATCTTCTCCACCAAGCAGAACAGAAATTACTCTAGGACTAGCTTTTATAGTTTCATATACTTTTTCAACTCCATAAGTAGTTTCAACTAGTGGATGGATTTTTATACTTCCATGTTCAAATCCTTCTTCTTCTTCTATTTTATTTAATCTTCTATCAAGTTCAGTTATATCTTCTGGACAAGCTTTTGGAAGTAGAATAGCATCAGGTCTAAGTCTAGCTATAACATCAATATCTTTATCAGCAAATGGAGTAGATAAAGGATTTATTCTAACTACAACTTCTACCATATCATACTTCATAGTTTTTAAAGCTTCACTTACTAAAATTCTAGCTGCATCTTTTTCTGTTAAAGCAACAGCATCTTCTAAGTCAAATATAACAGCATCTGAACCAAATACAGCAGCTGTTTGCAACATACCTGGATTATTTCCAGGCATAAATAGCATAGTTCTTCTTAATTTCACAATAATACACCTCTCATTAAGTTATAAAATTATAGTCCTCTAGCTACAGCAGCTTCAATTCTAGCTCTTATAGTATAGTCAAGAGCTCCTTTATCTTGTGCCTGTACAAGAACACTATCAATTCCTAATTCTAAAAGTTTAGCTTTTATAACTTCTCTGATATGTTCTCCAAATTGTTTTTCAACAGTACTTTCTAACTCAATTTCTATTCCATCTTCAGAAGGAGTAAGCATTAAAAATATGTCATTAGACTCTAAAGTCCCACATTTAGCAGCTTTTTTTAATGTCATTTAATTCACCTCATTATAATTAAAGGAAAAAGGTAGTCATATAACTACCTTTTTCTTAAGTTTATTATATTTTTAAAAGAAAACTATTTGTTTTTTCTTCTGTTTACTAAAGCCTCTACTCTTGCCATTTCATTAAATACAATCATAAATCCTTCGTCAACACCCATTCCTGGTTTAGCGAGAACTTGAAGAGCTCCACAAGCCATTCCTATGTTAGTTGTAACTTCAGCAGATCTGTTAGTTTCGTTACAAGTTCCTCCACAGTAAGAACCGATTCCTACTTTGTTACAGTAAAGGATAGCGTCAGCTATGTTGTTAACTCCTCCTAAGTCAGGAGTTTTTATTTGAACTACGTGTCCAGCTTTTTTATCAGCAAATAATTTAATATCTTCTAAAGTATTACACCATTCGTCAGCAACTAACTCAACTTCAATTCCTCTTCTATCTACTTCAGCAGTTAAAGCTGCAAGAGCTTCAATTTGTTTATCTCTATCTTCTACGTCCATAGGTCCTTCTATTCTTAATTTGAATGGTTTAGCAGCTTCTACTAATGTAGCTATATAGTCAGCCATTTTTACAGTGTCACAGTTGAATGCAGCACCAATAGTTCCGTATACGTCTATGTGGAATATTGGGTAGTATTCTGGATTTACTCTCTTAGCTAAGATTCTATCTCTTAACCATTTTACATAATCAAGTAAGATTTCTCCATGTTCTCCTAATTTTTCTTTAACGTTATTGATTAAAGCATGAGGAAGAACGTCTGCACCTTTGATTATCATTTTGTCAGCGTTCATATATCTATCGTCACCAGATTGAGTGAATATAGGTCTTTTTGTGATTTCTAATCCAGTGTTGTAGTCTGTTTGGATAACTTCAGCCATAGTTACTTTTCTTGCTTTAGCAACTGCATCTAATAAAGCTTGAGTAATTCCATATCTAATAGCTGTATGTAATCTTTTTCCTTCAACTTGCATAGAGTCAAACTCTTCAGCTAAAGTTTTGAAGTTATCAAGATCTCTTCCTATTAATTTTGGAGCGATTTCTTTTTCGATAACTGGTATGAAATCTTTAGCTAGGAATAATGGGTCTCTTCCTCCTGCACCAGAGTATTGAACTGCAGCACAGTCTCCAAAAGCAACTTGCCCATCTTCTAATATTAATTGAACAGAAATTGATTCTCCTGATTGTCTAATAGTTTGGAATCCTGGAGTAACTGTATCTCCTAAATAGAACATTCCATCATGTCCAGCTCCTGCTTTTATAGCTCTTTGGTCATCAAAATAAAATCCTGTTTTTCCTGCTGAGCAAACTACATCTATAATTCTCATAATAAATTCCTCCTAATTTTTCTTTGGGTGGGATGTTTAATCCCACCTCTATATTATTATATTTAACCCAAAAGTTTCAAAAATGCAACAATTATATAAAAGTTATTTTTAGAATTTTAAACTCATATATTTTATATATGATTATTATTTTTCAGGTCTTCCAATTAAAGTTCCTTTTCCAACAGCAAATATATCATCTACAGTCATTTGGAAAGTAACTGGTCTTCCTTCAAATTTTCCTCTTTCTTCTAATTGAGCCATGTTGTAATCAACTAATTCTTTGCTTAATGGAACATTTCCAACAGCTAGATATCTTACTTTACCTACGTTATCTCTAGCAGGCATCATTTTACCAGCATTGTAGATTGATGGAGCAAATGGAACGTCAAGTACACCTTGCTCGAAAGCTTTAACTATACCAATAGCCCAGTCTCCATTTCCTAATTCATAAACTTTATCTAAGATACACTTAGTTTCAGCTTTTATTATTTCAATTTCTTTCTCTAACTCTGGAGAAGTTGAAAGTTGTTGTCCTCTTAATAGGTTAAGAACCATTTTTGTAGCTCTAATTCCAGCAGCATTAGCTTCTTTCGTAGGAACTCCAATAGCCTCATGAGGAGTCTTAACTATAACTTTTGTAGCTCCAGCAAGTGCAGCAGCAGAAGCACCATTAGAGATTACTCCAAAAGCTTTAGCTTCATCTTCTGGGAATCCTCCCATCCATTGGTGGAATACTGTAGTTAATTGAATATCATTGTATCCGAACTCTTTGAAATACTCTTCAGCTTGAGATTCAAGTGATCTAATAGCAGCAACGTCTTGGATTAAGTTTCCACATTGTCCATATCCTAAAGTTATATTTTTAACTCCTTGCTCAGCAGCCATTAATCCTTCTAAGATTCCAACAGCATTTGACATTGAAGGAGGTACTAATGTTCCTGTTAATGGTCCAAATGGCTCTCTATTTATAGAAACTCCATGCTCTTCATACCATCCTACTAATCTGTCAACATATTGCCAGTCTATAAGAGTTTTCTCTAATGAAACAGATTTAGCATAAGGAACGTTATAACTGATTCCTCCACCTTCATCAGAAGTAAATCCAGCAGCTATCATAATTTCAGAAAGTAGTCTAGCATCTGGAGTTCCATGTCTCATTTGTAGAGGTAAGTTAGTAGCTTCTACTACTTTTCTACATCCAGCTACTCCATGGTTAACCCCTGGGAATCCATTAAGAAGTGATCTTCCAGCTTTTATAGATTCTTCTATTCCTTTTTCACAGTTTTCATATTTATTTTGTCTAGTATAAGAGTCGATTGTACTAGGTAATAAGTCTGCTCCACCTTCAGTATCTAGGAAATTTAAAAGTTCAATATGCTCATTAACTAAAGCAACTCCAGCTCTAGGTTGTGCTAAAGTGATTCCAGCATTTTTAGCATCTATTAATTTTTTAGAGAAGCTTTTTGATTCAGGTAATGATTTGTGGTATCTTACAGCCTCCTCTAGGTCTACATCTTTACCAGTAGGCCATCCTTTTAAAACTTCTTCTCTCATTTGAAAGAACTCTTCTTCAGTCCATTTTTTAAATCTAAGTTTCATATATAACTAATCCTCCTTAATTATTTCTCAAAAATTTTGAATTAAGCTTCAACTAAGTATTTTTTCATTATTCTAATTGCTGTATTAGGATAATCTTGAGCTAAAAGTCCCATTGAAGATAGAATGTATGTTCTATCCACTAGGAATTTAGGGTTTCTAGGTTTTAAATGTACTGGATCTTGCTCATTGAAGTTTCCAGCCTTTAAAATCTCTCCTGGGTTAAGACTGTGAATAATAACTCCTCCTGTACCAATTACATAAGGGGCTTCAGTTAAGTCTTTACCACTTTGATTAAACATAGTTCCCATTGGTGTGTAGACACACTCTAATACTCCACAATGTCTAGTCATAGCCAACTCAGTAGCAGCTTTTGCCATGGCTTCATCAAATCTTATCTCATCTTCACTTTGAGGAACCATTTTTATATTGTCATGTCTATATTGACACTGAGCTTTTACATCAACTTGTTTTAAAGAATCATGTAAGTAATTTCTTATTTTTCTTGTACCAGAAGCTTCTAAAAGGGCTATAGCAGAGTATCTCATTCCAAGATCCCCTTCAACAGTTCTCTTAGCAAAAGGTTCTTCTAACCCTTTTATCATAACTGATGGATTAGTAGGCTCTCCTTTAGCTATAGAGTGGATATCAGTAGTAGCTCCTCCTATATCTACAACTATTAAATCTCCTAATCCTTCCTCTTCATCAGTTCCAGTAGCAAGAATTTCAGAAGCTTTTAGTACTGCAGCAGGAGTAGGCATCAATATACCTCTTATAAAATCTTCTGCCTTTTTCATTCCTTTAGCTTCTACAATTTTGCTCATAAAAACTTTTCTGATCTCTTCTCTAGAAGGTTCGACATTTAATTTATTGATAAAAGGCATTACATTCTCAGTGATATAACAATCTATTCCAGCACCTTTTAATATTGCCTCTACCTCATCAGTGGCAGCTTTATTTCCAGCAACTACAACTGGTACTTCAATTTTATACTCAGCTAACATCTTAGCATTATGAATGATACAATCTTTATTACCACCATCTGTACCACCTGCTAGTAGAATAATATCTAAAGCTGTATTTTTAATCTCTTCTAATTCTCTGCTATTTAATTCGTAAGCGTAAGTTTTAATAACTCTAGCTCCAGCTCCAAGAGCAGCTTTTTTAGCAGCTTCAGCAGTAAGCTCTGGAACCAATCCTATAGCTACCATTTTCAGTCCACCAGCTGCAGAAGAACAAGCAGTTTTACTTATGAAATCCACAGAATCAAAATCAACTTTTTTATTAATTTCAGCTTTTAGTTTTTCAAATGCCTTATTAAAACCAATCATAATATCATTTTCTACAGTAGTGATATCCTTAGCAGTAGCTAAGATAACTTCATTATCTAAGTCAATAGCTGTTAATTTAGTATATGTACTTCCAAAATCTATAGCTAAGTAAGCTTTCATAATTACCACTCTCTTTTATAATATTAAGCAATTCCTAAATCTTTTTTAAGATCTTCAGTTGTTTCTTCAATAGGAGTTCCTGGTTTATAAACTCTATCGAATCCCATAGCTTTGAATCTTTTTTCTACATCTTCCCATACTTGTTTACCAACAACTATGTTTCCACCTACGTAAAGAAGAATGTTGTTTAATCCAGCTTCTTTACATTTCTCTCTCATACCTTGACAATCTAACTCTCCATGTCCATAAAGAGAAGATACTATTATTGCATCTGCATTTGTTTCAACAGCAGCATTGATGAAGTCAGCTTGTGGAGAAAGAACTCCTACATTTACTACATCAAATCCATTTGCTTCTAAAACGTGATGAATAATTTTATTTCCAACTGCATGACAGTCTGAACCTATAACTCCGATTACAACTTTTTTTCCATTTTTCTTCATGAAAAACATCCTCCTTAAGTGTTTGATATTAAAACCTTTGATAATAATATACAACATTTTTACAAAAAATCAATACTTATTTAAAATATGAATGATAAATATTAAAAAATTTAATTTTATATATTTAAATTAGAATTTACAGGCATTCAGTTATAATAAATATCCTTTAAAAAGTTAAATAAAAGGTGTATTTTATTAATATTCATTAAATATATGTTATAAATTCAAAAAATAAATATATTTAGATTAAAATGATCTAAAAAGGTCAATTTTTATTTTAGTAATAATTGATTTTTTTAAAAAATTATGGTACAATAACTTGAATAAAGTAGTATGCTAGTTTTTTAGGAGGGAGTGGGTGAATTTATCCACTCCCTCTTTAGTAGAGAATTTTGAGAAAAGAGGTGAATATTATAATGGCAAAACTAGATGATAAAGAAATAATAGAGAAAATAGAGAAAATAGTTACTCCTGTTATAGATGAAATGGGATTATCACTTGTAGATGTAGAGTATATGCAAGATGGTGGATATTGGTATGTGAGAATATATATTGAAAATCTAAATGGAGATATCACTTTAGAAGAGTGTGCTGCTATTAGTGGAAAGATAGATGAAGATATTGATAGATTAATAGAGCAAAGATTTTTCTTAGAAGTGTCTTCACCAGGGATTGAGAGACCTTTGAAGAAGATAGAGGATTTTGTAAGATTTCAAGGGGAAAAGGTAAAAGTTAGTTTAAAACATAAAGTTGAAGATAATAAAAATTTTGAAGGAATTCTAGTAAAAACTGAAGATGGCATTATATTTTTAGAAGTTGATGAAAATAAAGTGTTAGAGATTCCATTTACAGAGATTAGAAAAGCTAATCTAGTTTACGAGTTTGATGAGTTTTAAAGATTTTCAGGAGGGTAAATAATGAAAAGTAAAGACGCTAAAGTGTTTTTAGAAGCTTTGGAAGAGCTAGAAAAAGAGAAGGGAATAAGCAAAGAGAATCTTCTTTTAACTGTAGAACAAGCTTTATTAGCAGCTTATAAGAAAAACTATGGAGAAGAGGAAAATGTAGAAGTTGTAATCGATAGAGAGAGTGGAGATGTAAAAATTTACGAAGTAAAAACAGTTGTTCCAACAGAAGATCTATACGATGCAGCTGTGGAAATATCTTATGATGATGCTCTAGAGATTAAAAAGAGAGTAAAAATTGGAGAAGTAATTAGAATAGAGGTAAACTGTGAAGAGTTTAGAAGAAATGCTATTCAAAATGGAAAACAAATAGTTATTCAAAAAGTAAGAGAGGCTGAAAGAGAGTATATTTATGATAGATTTAAAGTAAAAGAGCATGATATTATAAATGGAATCATAAGAAGAATAGATGAGAGAAAAAATGTTTTCATAGAGTTCGATGGAATAGAAGCTATATTACCACCTGTAGAGCAATCACCAGCTGATACTTATAGAGTTGGAGAAAGAATAAAGGTTTATTTAGCTGAGGTAGAAAAAACTAATAAGTTTCCTAAGATTGTTATTTCAAGAAAGCATGAAGGATTATTAAGAAAACTATTTGAATTAGAAATTCCAGAAATTACATCTGGACTTATAGAGATAAAAGCTGTTGCTAGAGAGGCTGGATCAAGAGCTAAAGTTGCTGTATATTCAGCTGATCCTAATATTGATACTGTAGGAGCATGTATTGGGCAAAAAGGACTTAGAATTAAAAATATAGTTAATGAACTTAATGGAGAGAAGATTGATATTGTTATCTGGAAAGAATCTTTAGAAGAGTTTGTTTCAGCAGTGTTAAGTCCAGCTAAAGTTGTTAGCGTAGATGTATTTGAAGAGGAGAATACTGCTAGAGTAATCGTTGATAATTCACAACTTTCACTAGCAATAGGAAAAAATGGTCAAAATGCAAGACTTGCTGCTAAATTAACTGGAATGAGAGTAGATATAAAAACTGCTGATAAAGTTGATGAGGGAGAGGAAGTTGGAAACTAATATTGTTCATGAGAGAACTTGTCTGATCTGTAGAGAAAAAAAAGAGAAGAAGGATCTTTTTAGACTAGTAAAAACAGGTGAGGATAAATATAGTTTTGACGAAAAACAAAGAGCACAAAGTAGAGGATATTATATTTGTAAATCTCATGAGTGTCTGAAGAGATTGGCAAAACATAAAAAAATTAAAATGAGTACTGATGATTTGATGAAAATGTTAAATCAATTAAAAACAGGTGAAAAGGACTATTTAAATATTTTGAAAGCAATGAAAAACTCACAAGCTTTATCTTTTGGTATGAATATGGTTTTAGAGGAGATTGAGCATACACATTTTTTAGTTCTTGCAGAAGATATAAGTGAGAAAAATGAGAAAAAGCTTCTTTTGAAGGCAAAAGAGTTAGGGATAAAATTTGTGTATTATGGAAATAAAAATCAACTTGGTGAAATCTTTGGAAAAGAGGAAGTAAGTGTAATTGCTGTAAAAAGTAAGAAGATGGCCCGTGGACTCATAGATTAACCTAAAATTAGGAGGTATCTTAATGAAAAAGAGAGTACATGAGTTAGCAAAAGAGTATGGAATGAGTAGCAAAGATTTTCTAACTTTGTTAAAAGATGAGATAAAATTAGAGACAGCAGAAAGTTTAAAAAATTTGTCTGGATTAAGTGTTGATGATGTAGAGAGGGTAAGAAAATATTTTGAAGATATGACTGCCCCAAAAGAGAGTGTAGAAGAAAAAGGAGTAGCTTTGAATAAAAAACTTTTAGAAGAGGACGAAATTTTTGAAGAGGAAAGAACTTCGAAAAAATCAAAGAAAAATAAAAAAAATAATAAAAAAGAGTCATTTGAAGGAAATGATGAAGAAAGAGGAAAGAAAAATAAAAAGAAAAAAGGTAGAAGAACAGATTTCGTAATGAAAACTGTTGAGGCTGCTGGTTCTGAAACTATAGAAGAAGATGGAATGAAAATAATTAAGATCAGAGGAGAGATTACTCTTGGAGATTTTGCTGAAAGATTAGGAGTAGCTAGTTCTGAGATAATTAAAAAACTTTTCTTAAAAGGACAAATGTTAACAATAAATAGTCCATTATCAATTGAAACAGTAGAAGAGATAGCTATGGACTATGATGCTTTAGTAGAGCAAGAGGAAGAAGTAGAATTAGAATTTGGAGAAAAGTTTGCTCTTGAAGTTGAAGATAGAGTAGAAGATTTACAAGAGAGACCACCTGTAATAACAATTATGGGACACGTTGACCATGGAAAAACATCTTTACTAGATGCTATTAGAGCAAGTAATGTAGTAGAAGGAGAAGCTGGAGGAATTACTCAGAAAATAGGAGCTTATCAAATTGTAAAAAATGGTAAGAAGATAACTTTCGTAGATACTCCAGGACACGAAGCCTTTACAGATATGAGAGCAAGAGGAGCTCAAGTAACTGATATAGCTATATTAGTTGTAGCTGCAGATGATGGTGTAATGCCCCAAACAATAGAAGCATTATCACATGCAAAAGCAGCAAATGTACCAATAATTGTAGCTGTAAATAAGATAGATAAGCCAGAAGCTAACCCAATGAGAGTAAAACAAGAGTTAATGGAGCATGGACTTGTTTCTGTAGAATGGGGAGGAGATACTGAATTTGTAGAAGTATCTGCTAAGCAAAAATTACATTTAGATGATTTATTAGATACAATACTTATTACTGCTGAAATATTAGAGTTAAAAGCAAATCCTAAGAAAAGAGCTAAAGGGGTTGTACTAGAATCAAGACTTGACCCTAAAGTAGGACCAATAGCAGATATTTTAGTTCAAGAAGGAACTTTAAAAATAGGAGATGTTATTGTAGCTGGAGAAACTTATGGTAAGGTAAGAGCTCTATTAAATGATAAGGGTGAAAGAGTAGAAAAAGTAGAACTTTCTCAACCAGCAGAAATAATAGGATTTACACAAGTACCTCAAGCTGGAGATACTATGTATGTAATTCAAAATGAACAACATGCAAAAAGAATTGTAGAAGAGGTTGCTAAAGAGAGAAAATTAGCTGAAACAAGTAAGAAAACTATAACTCTTGAATCTTTATCAGAGCAATTCGACCATGAAAACTTAAAAGAGTTAAATCTTGTATTAAGAGCTGATTCTAGAGGTTCAGTAGATGCATTAAGAGAGTCATTATTAAAATTATCTACAAGTGAAGTTGCAGTAAATATTATTCAAGCTGCTTCTGGAGCAATTACTGAAAGTGACGTAAAACTAGCAGAAGTATCAAATGCAATTATCATAGGATTTAATGTAAGACCTACAACTAAAGCTATAAAAGAAGCTGAAGTTAATGGAGTAGAGATTAGAACTTCTAATATAATTTATCATATTACTGAAGATATAGAGAAAGCATTAACTGGTATGTTAGACCCAGAATATAAAGAGATATATCTAGGAAGAATAGAGATTAAAAAAGTATTTAAAGTTTCTAAAGTTGGAAATGTTGCTGGATGTATTGTTGTAGATGGAAAAGTTAGAAACGATGCTAATATCAGACTTCTTAGAAATGGTGTTGTAATGTATGAAGGAAAACTTGCATCACTTAAGAGATTTAAAGATGATGCCAAAGAAGTTGTAGTAGGACAAGAGTGTGGACTTGGAATTGAAAACTTCAATGATATCAAAGAAGGAGATATAGTAGAAGCTTTTGAAATGCAAGAGGTAAAAAGAACTCTAAAATAATCTGAAAAGATAGAGAAAGAGAGTGATTATTTATGAAAAGACAAAGATTAGCAGGAATAGAAAAAGAGATGAGCAGAGTTATATCTCAAGTTCTTTTTGAAGAGGTTAAAAATCCTAAGATTAAGGGGCTTGTCTCTGTTACTAATATAAGGGTAACTGAAGATTTAAAGTTTGCAGATGTATATTTTAGTATAATGTCAGGACAGATAGATGGAGAGAAAGCTGTTAATAAAGAGACTGTTTTAGAAGGGCTAAATCAAATAAAAGGTTATTTAAGAAAAAGAGTAGCTGAAGAGATAGAGATTAGATATATACCTGAAATAAGGGTAAAGTTAGATGATTCTATAGAACATGCAATAAAAATATCAAAACTTTTAAATGATTTAAAAGGATAGTGATAAAATGCATTGGGAATATAGTTCACTACCTCAATCTCTAATTGATACTAAGGCTATACAATGGAGAAAAAATACACTGCTGACTACCTTATTACTCAATAGAGGATTTTCTGATGAAAAGAGTGCTGATGAATTTATAAACCCTAAAATCTCTGATTTTAGAGATCCTTTTAAGTTTGAAAAAATGGCTAGCGTAGTAGAAAAAATATTAGATAAAAAGAGAGCAAAAGAAAAGATATTTATCTATGGCGATTATGATGTAGATGGTATTACAGCTGCAGTTTTTTTAGTAAAGGTATTTAGTGAAATAGGTATAGATGTAGATTACTATATCCCTAATAGAATGGAAGAGGGTTATGGATTAGATAAGAAGGCCATAGATTTTATGAGAAAAAAAGAGTGTAAACTGGTAATAACAGTTGATACAGGGGTTAATTCCATAGAGGATGTGAGATATGCAAATTCCCTTGGAATAGATGTTATTGTAACTGACCATCATAAATCTGTGAAGGATAAAGAGGATGAAGAATTACTTTTACTTAATCCAAAACTTAGTGATACTTATGAATTTAAATATCTTTCTGGTGCTGGAGTCGCTTTAAAAGTAGCTCAAGGGGTATATATGAAACTTGGTGCTGACTTAGAAAGATTATATCAATATATGGATATAGTCATGATCGGAACAGTAGCAGATGTGGTACCTATGATTGATGAAAATAGGATAATTATAAAAGAGGGATTAAAAACTCTGAGAAAGACTAGAGTAAAAGGACTTATGTATCTTTTAAAATATCTTAAATTTCAAACAAAAGAGATAAATACAACAGATGTAAGTTACTTTATCTCTCCATTAATAAACTCATTAGGAAGAATAGGTGTTTCTAAAATGGGAGCTGACTTTTTTCTGAAAAATGATGAGTTTGAAATTTATAATATAATTGAAGAGATGAAAAAATCCAACAAAAAAAGAAGAGAGTTGGAAAAAAATATTTATGATGAAGCTGATTCAAAAATCAGAAAAATGGACAAAAGTGAAAGTAGATGTGCTTTTCTTTACTCTAAAAAGTGGCACCCTGGAGTTATTGGGGTAGTATCTTCAAGATTAAGTGTGAAGTATAATATGCCAATAGCTCTAATTGCTTTAAAAGATGATATAGGAAAGGCTTCTTGTAGAAGTGTAAAGGGAATCAGTGTTTTCAACATATTTCAAGATATGAAAGATAAACTTGTAAGATTTGGAGGGCATGATTTAGCTTCTGGATTTATAGTAAAACAAGAGAAAATAAAGGATGTTGAAAGAGTATTTAAAGAAAAAATAAAAGGGATGAAAGCTGAAGAGGAGTTTAAAGTTTTAAAAGTAGATATGAAATATCCTATTGAGTTAATAGATGAGAAAATTTTTGAGGCGATGGAAAGTTTAGCTCCCTTTGGTTTAGACAATCCACATCCACTATTTCTAGATGAAAATTTATCTTTTGATTATATAAAAAAATTTGGAGTAAATGAAAGACACTTTAATGGAGTAATAAAAAAAGATGGTAAAAAATACCATATGGTAGCTTTTGATCTAGGTCATAAAATAAATGAGATAGAATCTAAAATTCAAAAATTTGATATAGTTTACTATCCTGAGAAGGTTTTCTATAAGGGAGAGGAGATTATTCAAATTAGAATTAAAGATATAAAAATAAAAGATGATTTTTATGAAATTTTTACTAAATAGAATTAAGGAGGAACAATGAAACACGAATTAAAAAAAGTTGCAAATTCAGCTGTAGAAATTAAAATTTCTCTTACTGCTGAAGAAGTAAAACCAGTTAAAGAAGAGGTTTTAAAAGGATTAGCTAAAAAGGTAGAAGTTCCAGGATTTAGAAAGGGACATGTACCAGTAAGTACTGTAGAAGTTCAATTCAAAGATGCAGTTAAAGAAGAGGTAACTGACAAAGTATTACACAAATACTATGAAGAGGTTATAAAAGCTGAGAACATAATGCCTATTAGTTATATCAACCATGTAAAAGCAAATTTAGGGGAAGAGTTTGATGTTACATTCACTGTAGATGTATATCCAGAAGTAACATTAGGAGAGTACAAAGGATTAGAAGTTGAGAAAGAAACTTTTGAAATGACTCCAGAAAAATTAGATGCTGAAATAACTATGATGGTAAACAGTAAATCTAAATTAGAGGAAACAGAAGCTGGATACAAAGCTCAAATGGGAGATACAGTAGATTTAGCTTTTGAAGGATTTGTTGATGGTGTAGCTTTCGAAGGTGGAAAAGCTGATTCTCACGTTTTAAAATTAGGTTCTAAAATGTTTATAGATACTTTTGAAGAGCAATTAGTAGGATATGAAGCTGGACAAGAAGGAGAAGTAAATGTAACTTTCCCTGCTGAGTATCATGCAGCTAATTTAGCTGGAAAACCTGCTGTATTTAAAGTAAAAGTAAACAGCATTAAAAAATTAGTAACTCCTGAATTAAATGATGAGTTAGCAAAAGAGTTTGGATTCGAAAATGTTGAAGATATGAAAGCTAAAACAGAAGAGAGAATCAAAGCTAGAGAAGAAGATAGAGTAAAAAATCAGTACATTGGAAAATTATTAGATAAAGTTTCTTCAACAAGTACTGTAGAAGTACCTGTATCTATGATAGCTAATGAGGTAAGAGTTAGAATAGCTGAAATGGAACAACAATTAGCTGCTCAAGGAATAGGATTTGATATGTATATGCAAATGACTGGAATGAACAGAGCTAAATTAGAAGCTCAAATAGCTCCAATGGCAGCAGCAAAAGTAAAAGCTGATTTAATACTTGAAGCAATAGCAAAAGCTGAAGGAATAGAAGTTTCTGAAGATGAAATAAAAGAAAAAATGACTGAAATAGCTAAAATGTATGGAATGGATTTAGCTAAATTAGAAGAAGAGTTAAACAAACACAAAAACTATGATAACTTCAAAATGACAGTTCAAGGTGAATGTTTAATGCAAAAAGCTATTGATGTAATAGTAAATAATGCAAAATAGTTAATTTAGTATAGGAAGCAGTTTTCTGCTTCCTATACCATTAAAATTGAATAGATAATTAAAGAATAAAGTTAGGATTTTATTTTTTAACTATTTATTTAAGGAGGCAAAGATGTATAATCCAACTGTTATAGAGAATAATGGTAGGTCAGAGAGAGCCTACGATATATATTCAAGATTATTAAAAGATAGAATAATATTTTTAGGAACAGAGATAGATGATAATGTTGCCAATGCTATTGTGGCACAACTTTTATTTTTAGAAGCTGAAGATCCAGAGAAAGATATAATTATGTACATAAATAGTCCTGGAGGAGTTGTTACTGCAGGAATGGCTATATATGACACTATGAATTATATAAAGCCTGATGTACAAACTGTTTGTATAGGACAAGCGGCTAGTATGGGGGCACTACTTCTATCTGCAGGAGCTAAGGGAAAAAGATTTGCTCTTGAGCATTCAAGAATAATGATACATCAACCTTTAGGTGGAGCTAGAGGACAAGCTACTGATATTGAGATTCAAGCTAAAGAGATCTTAAGAATGAAAGAGATGTTATCACAAATTTTAGCTGATGCAAGTGGAAAAGATATAAGTGAGATATTAAGAGATACAGAGAGAGATAACTATATGTCAGCTCAAGAGGCTGTTGAATATGGTTTAATTGATCAGGTATTTAAAAAGTAGAAAGGAGAGGGAAAATGAATAGAAAAGCTAGATGTTCTTTCTGCGGAAGCACTGAAAATGAAGTATCAAAACTATTTAGTGGAATAGATGGAGCTTTAATATGTGACAGATGTATAGAGAGTTGCTTTGATATATTAGAGTTATCTAAAGAGCATGTGAAAACAGCTCTTCCAGGAGACTTATCAGAAGATACTTTACTTACTCCTAGAGAGATAAAAGAAAAATTAGATGAGTATGTAATAGGACAAGATGAAACAAAAAAGATTCTTGCTGTTGCTGTATATAATCACTATAAGAGAATTTTAGACAATGCACAAAGAGATGAAGAAAATAGTGTTGAGTTACAAAAGTCAAATGTACTTTTAATAGGACCAACAGGATCAGGAAAGACTCTTCTTGCTCAAACTTTAGCAAGAAGTTTAAAAGTTCCTTTTGCCATAGCTGATGCTACAACTCTTACAGAAGCTGGATATGTAGGAGATGACGTAGAAAATGTACTAGTTAGACTTTTACAAGCAG
The DNA here is from genome assembly GCA_019410665.1 of Fusobacterium sp. GTDB lineage: Bacteria > Fusobacteriota > Fusobacteriia > Fusobacteriales > Fusobacteriaceae > Fusobacterium_A. The sequence goes on along the minus strand of DXSD01000013.1, from coordinate 11,410 downwards.
CTGAATATGATGTTGAAGCAGCAGAAAAAGGGATTATTTATATAGATGAGATAGATAAAATTGCTAGAAAGTCTGAAAATGTTTCTATAACTAGAGATGTTTCTGGAGAGGGAGTTCAACAAGCACTATTAAAAATTATTGAAGGAACAAAATCTCAAGTTCCACCTCAAGGAGGAAGAAAACATCCTAACCAAGAGCTTATAGAGATAGATACAAGTAATATCCTTTTTATAGTAGGAGGAGCTTTTGAAGGACTTGAAAAAGTTATTAAATCTAGAACAAATAAAAAGGTTATAGGATTTGGAGCAGAGATATCTAAAGAGAAAGAGGAGAGAGTAGGAGAGGTTTTTGCTAAGGTATTACCTGAAGATTTAGTAAGACAGGGAATTATTCCAGAGCTTGTAGGAAGATTGCCTATAATAACAACTCTTCAAGATTTAGATGAAGAAGCTCTAATTAAAATTTTAACTGAGCCAAAAAATGCCATTGTAAAACAGTATAAAAAACTTTTTGAAATTGAGGGAGTAGAGCTTGAATTTACACCAGAGGCATTGAAAAAAATTGCAACTTTAGCTTTAGAGAGAAGAATAGGAGCTAGGGGGCTAAGAGCTATAATTGAGCAGACAATGTTGGAACTTATGTATGAGGTACCATCAGATGAAAGTATTCACAAGGTAACAATAGGAGAAGATGCTGTCCTTGACTCAAGTAAAGCTATTATAGAAAAAGAATAGATGGAGGGACAACAGATGAGTAAAACATTATTTTTACCTACTAGGGATTTAATAATATTCCCAGGAATAGTAACTCCTCTTTATGTAGGTAGATTAAAAAGTATAAATACTCTTGAAGAAGCTGTTAATAACAAGAGTAAAATTGTATTGGGAATGCAAAAAGATCCTTCAAAAGAGGAACCAAATTTAGATAAAGATATATATAAAATTGGTGTTGTAGCTAATATTTTACAAATAGTAAAGATGCCGAATAATAATATAAAAGTATTAGTTGAAGCTGAAGAGAGAGTTGAAATTGAATCAGCAACTGTAGAAGATGATATATATAGAGCTGAGTATAAAGTTCTAAAATGTATAAATGGTGGAACTAAGGAAGCTGAGGCTGTATATAGAAAAGTTTTAGGAATATTTGAAAAATATATAGGACTTACAGGAAAAATATCTTCTGAATTATTAGTTAATTTAAAAGGAATAAAAAGTATCAATAATGCTTTGGATATAATCTCTGCAAATCTTCCAATAAAGAGTGATAAAAAGCAAGAGATTTTAGAGATGTTAGATATTTCAGAGAGAGGTTTAAAAATCTTAGAGATGTTAACTTCTGAGATGGAGATAGCTTCTTTAGAGAAGAAAATAGATGATAAAGTAAAGGCAAAGATGAATGAAGCTCAGAAAAATTACTTTATCAAAGAGAAGATAAATGCTATGAAAGAGGAGCTAGGAGACTACTCTCAAGATGATGATATGCTTGAGTTAGTAGAGAAAATTAAAAAGGCTAAATTACCTAAAGAGGTCAGAAGTAAAATAGATAGTGAGATGAAAAAACTATCTAAAATGCCACCTTTTTCTGCTGAAGCTACTGTTTCAAGAAACTATATAGAAACAGTTATAGAGCTACCTTGGGAGAAATCTACAAAGGATGTAGTAGACTTAAAAAAGGCTAGTGAAATTCTAGAAAGAGATCACTATGGATTAAAAGATGCTAAGAGCAAGGTATTAGATTTCTTAGCAGTTAAAAAATTAAATCCTAATATGAAGGGAAGTATTCTTTGTTTTGCAGGACCTCCTGGAATAGGAAAAACATCTCTTGTAAAATCAATAGCTGATGCTATGGGAAGAAAATTTGTAAGAGTATCACTTGGAGGAGTGAGAGACGAGGCTGAAATTAGAGGACACAGAAGAACTTATATAGGTTCTATGCCAGGAAAACTAATAAAGGCTATGAAAGAAGCAGGGACTAAAAATCCAGTTATCTTACTTGATGAGATAGATAAGATGTCTAACGATTATAAAGGAGACCCAGCTTCAGCTATGCTTGAGGTATTAGATCCAGAGCAAAACAGCCATTTTGAAGATCACTATGTAGATATGCCTTTTGATTTATCAAAGGTATTCTTCGTGGCAACAGCAAATGATTTAAGAACTATATCTGCTCCTTTAAGAGATAGAATGGAGATAGTAAATATCTCTTCTTACACAGAGTTTGAAAAATTACATATAGCTAAAAAATATTTAATAAAACAAGCTAAAGAGGAGAATGGACTTAAAGATATTGAACTTTCTTTATCTGACAATGTAATTTTAAAAATTATAGATGAGTACACTAGAGAAGCAGGAGTTAGAAATTTAAAAAGAGAGATAATAACTCTATGTAGAAAAGTAGCTAGAGAAGTTGTAGAAGAGAAAAAGAAAAAAATAGTTATCAAAACAAATACTCTTGAAAAATATCTAGGAAAACCTAAGTTTAGACCAGAGAAACAAAAAGAGAAAGCACCAAAACTTGGAGTGGTAAACGGACTTGCTTGGACAGCAGTAGGAGGAGTTACTCTTGAGGTACAAGGAGTGGCTATTCCAGGAAAAGGAGAGATATCTTTAACAGGTTCTCTAGGAAATGTTATGAAAGAATCAGCACAAGTAGCTTATACTTTTGTAAAGGCTAATATCGATAAATATAAACCTCTTCAAGAGGATTTCTTTGAGAAAAAAGCTATACACTTACACTTCCCAGAAGGAGCTACACCGAAAGATGGACCATCTGCTGGTATAACTATAACTTCTGCAATAATATCTGTACTTACTGGTAGAAAAATAAGACAAGATATAGCTATGACTGGAGAGATAAGTATTACAGGAGAAGTTTTAGCTATTGGTGGAGTAAAGGAAAAGGTTATAGGAGCTCACAGAGCTGGTATTAGAGAGGTAATCTTACCAGAAGATAATAGAATTGATAAAGATGAAATTCCAGCAGAGATAGCAAAAGAGATGAAGATACATTTTGCTACTACTTATGAAGATGTAGAAAAGCTAGTTTTTGCTGAATAGTGAGAGTGATAAATTATGAAGATAAAACAAGCTGAATTTGTAAAATCTGCAGTATATGAGAAAGATTATCCAATGGAGTTAAAAAATATGGAATTTGCCTTTGTAGGACGTTCTAATGTTGGGAAATCTTCTCTTATAAATAGTATTACTGGAAGAAAAAAATTAGCAAAGACAAGTAAAACTCCAGGGAGAACACAGCTTATAAATTATTTTAAAGTAAATAATGAGTTCTATATAGTGGATTTACCAGGATATGGATTTGCTAAAGTACCCAAAGAGATGAAAGCTGAATGGGGAAAAACAATGGAAAGATATGTAGCAAGTAATAGAAAAAAACTTGTTTTTGTTTTGCTAGATATAAGAAGAATCCCTAGTGAAGAGGATATGGAGATGCTTGTGTGGTTAGATCATCACGACATTCCATTTAAGATAATTTTCACTAAGATGGATAAGGTATCTAATAATGAAAAATTCAAGTGTTTAAAAGATATTAAGAAGAAAGTGGAATTCCATAATGATGATGTGTTATTCCACTCATCTCTTAATGATACTGGTAAGGAAGATATTTTAAATTATATAGAATCTCTTTTAATTAAAGAGGAAGAGGAAAAGAAAGAGGAGGAGTAAATGGAAGAGTTGAATAAGACATATTCCCCAAGGGAGATTGAATCTAAGTGGTATAAAATATGGGAAGATTCTAAGTATTTTGCTGGAAAAATGGAAGAAGGAAAAGATAGCTATTCAATAGTTATACCACCTCCAAATGTAACTGGAATACTTCATATGGGACACATTTTAGATAACTCTATACAAGATACATTAGTAAGATATAAGAGAATGTGTGGATTAAATACTCTTTGGGTACCTGGATGTGACCACGCTGGTATAGCAACTCAAAATAAAGTTGAGAGAATGTTAGCTGAGCAAGGAATAACAAAAGAGGATTTAGGAAGAGAGAAATTTTTAGAAGAAACTTGGAAATGGAAAGAAAAGTATGGGGGAATTATAACTAACCAACTTAGAAAAATAGGAGCTTCTCTAGATTGGGATAGAGAGAGATTTACTATGGACGAAGGACTTTCTAAGGCTGTTAGAAAGATATTTGTAGACCTATATAATGATGGATTAATCTATCAAGGTGAGTATATGGTAAACTGGTGTCCTAGATGTGGAACTGCTCTAGCTGATGATGAAGTTGATCATGCTGAAAAAGATGGAAACTTATGGCATCTAAAATATCCAGTAAAGGATTCAGATGAGTATATTATAATAGCTACATCAAGACCAGAAACTATGCTTGCTGACGTAGCTGTTGCTGTACACCCTGAAGATGAGAGATATAAACACTTAGTAGGAAAAAAATTAGTTCTTCCATTAGTAGGAAGAGAGATTCCTGTAATTGCTGATGAGTATGTAGAGATGGAGTTTGGAACAGGGGCTTTAAAAATAACTCCAGCACATGATCCTAATGACTTTAATTTAGGAAAGAAATATGATTTACCTATAATAAATATGCTTACTCCAGAGGGAAATGTAGTAGAAGATTATCCTAAATATGCTGGAATGGATAGATTTGAAGCTAGAAAAGTTATAGTTAAAGAACTTGAAGAGAGTGGAGTACTTGTAAAAGTAGAGAGCTTAAAGCATAATGTAGGACACTGCTATAGATGTTCAACAGTTGTTGAGCCTAGAGTATCTAAACAATGGTTTGTAAAAATGGAGCCACTTGCTAAAAAAGCTCTTGAAGTTGTAAGAAATGGTGAGATAAAAATCATACCAAAGAGAATGGAAAAAATCTATTTCAACTGGTTAGAGAATATAAGAGACTGGTGTATCTCTAGACAATTATGGTGGGGACACAGAATACCAGCTTGGTATGGACCAGATAACCATATGTTTGTAGCAATGACAGAGGAAGAAGCATATGCTCAAGCTAAAGCTCACTATGGAAAAGATGTAGAGTTAGTACAAGAAGAGGATGTATTAGATACTTGGTTCTCATCTGCATTATGGCCTTTCTCAACTATGGGTTGGCCAGAAAAAACTAAAGAATTAGAGACTTTCTATCCAACTTCAACACTAGTTACAGGGGCAGATATCATATTCTTCTGGGTAGCTAGAATGATAATGTTTGGATTATATGAAATGAAGGAGATACCATTTAAAAATGTATTTTTCCACGGAATAGTTAGAGATGAGATAGGAAGAAAGATGTCAAAATCTCTTGGAAACTCTCCAGACCCACTAAATTTAATTGAAGAGTATGGAGCAGATGCTATAAGATTCTCTATGCTTTATAATACTTCTCAAGGACAAGACGTTCACTTCTCTGAAAAACTTTTAGAGATGGGAAGAAACTTTGGTAACAAAATTTGGAACGTTGCAAGATTTGTTATCATGAACCTAGAGGGATTTGATGTAAAATCTGTAAATAAAGATGAGTTAAAATTTGAACTTGTAGATGAGTGGATATTCTCAAGATTAAATGAAACTACTAAAGAGGTACATGATTGTCTTGATAAATTCCTACTTGATGATGCCGCTAAAGCTGTATATGAATTTTTAAGAGGAGATTTCTGTGACTGGTATGTAGAGCTTGCAAAAGTAAGATTATATAACAATGAAGAGTCTGGAAAAGAATCTAAAACAACAGCTCAATATGTATTATGGACAGTATTAGAAGCTGGATTAAAACTTTTACATCCATTTATGCCATTTATCACTGAAGAGATTTGGCAAAAAATAAAAGTAGAAGGAGATACTATAATGTTATCTCAATTCCCAGTTGCTGATGAGGCTCAAATAAATCCAGAAGTAGTAAACTCATTCAAATATATTCAAGGAGTTATTTCATCTCTAAGAAATATTAAAGCTGAAATGGGAATTTCTCCAGCTAAAGAGGTAAAAGTAGTTATTAAAACTTCTGATGAAAATGAGTTAAAAACTTTAGAGGATAACTATCTATTTATAACTAAATTAGCTAAAATAGAAGAGATGACTTATGGAAAAGATGTAGCTAAACCAGATCAAAGTGGATTTAGAGTAACAGGAAATTCAGAAGTTTACATGATACTTACTGGACTTTTAAATGTAGAAGCTGAGATTAAAAAGATAACTGATCAAATAGAGAAGGTTCAAAAGGATTTAGATAAGGTAAATGCAAAACTTGCTGATGAGAGATTTACTTCTAAAGCTCCAGCTCATATTTTAGAGAGAGAGAGAAGAATCCAAAAAGAGTATCAAGATAAAATGGATAAATTAACAGAAAACTTAAAAAACTTTCAATAAGAACATTTGAAATTTAAGGGAGATGAAACATATGAACTTAGAGGAGAAGATTTTTAGAGCAGTGCTTGACTTTGAAGCTAAGGGAGATATCTATGAGGAAAAAGAGAAGGTTATATTAGGGTGTATGGCCAATGGAAGTGAGATGGAGATGATAAAAAAACATCTTACTACTATAGAACTTGTAGATATGTTAAAAGATTATTCAAGAGATGAGATAAATGAAGCTGTAAGACGTTTGACAGAAAAAGATTTTATCAAATCTAGAAAGGTAGCAGAAACTACTGGAACATATTTCTATGAAATTTTAAATTCTCAATGTGATTTAGAAGAGTTTTTAGAAGGATAGAATTTGGACTGTTACAGTTTAAAAAATTAAAGTAATTATAAATAATTTGAGAATGACTTTTCGATATGTAAAGAATACTAAGAATTGCTCCATATTCTAAGAAGTTGATTAACTAGAGCTTGTTGGATTAAAAACACAAAGCTCACTTCGTTCAAACAGTTGTGTTTTTTAGCATCCAACTTCGCTAAGTTAATCTAACTTCTTTTCATAAATTACACAATTCTTAGCATATTTTATCAATATAATATTGTCATTATCAAATTTTATTACTTTTCTAAGTAAATTTCTTAAATTGAAATCAGGATAAAGGAAAAGTAAGGGAAAAGGAAAAAAATTTACTGTAATGAGCATTGCGTAGGCACTAGCGATTAGAAGTAAACTTTTTTCCTTTTATATTATTAAATGTTTTTATTTTTTGATTTCAATTTAAGAATCTGTGATAGATCATTTTTTAATATTGGGAGGGTATTATGATAAAAGCTGTATTTTTTGATGTAGATGGGACTTTGGTGAGTTTTAAAACTCATAGAGTTCCAGAGTCTACTTTAAATGCCATAAAAGAACTGCAAGCTAAAGGGATAAAAGTATTTGTAGCTACAGGAAGACATCCAGATATTTTAAGTGAAGGAAATAATGTACATGAGATAAATTTTGATGGCTTCGTAACTTTAAATGGTCAGTATTGTTTTACTAAAGAGAGGGAAGTTATCTATGAAAACTCCATAGTTAAAGAGGATATAGAAGCTCTTTTAGAATTTATGAAAGTAAATAATTTTCCTTGTGCTTTTGTAGAGGATAAAGATACTTATATGAACTATACTAATGATATAGTAATAAATCTTTTAAAGAGTGTAAATGTTCCTATACCACCATTAGAAGATATATCAAGAGCTAAGGTGGGGAAAGTTTTTCAACTTAATCCCTATGTTCCTGTAGCGTTTCAAGATGAGTTAATGAGAGTATTACCTAACTGTGAAGCTACTAGATGGAGTCCAGCTTTTATTGATGTAATTCCAGCTGGTGGAGGAAAACATGTGGCTATTAATAAAATAATGGAATACTATGGATATTCTAAAGATGAAATAATGGCTTTTGGAGATGGAGGAAATGACAAAACAATGTTAATAGCAGCAGGAATAGGGGTTGCTATGGGAAATGCCAATGAAGATGTAAAAGAGATTGCTGATTTTGTTACTACTTCAGTTGATGAAGATGGAGTGTTAAATGCTTTAAAACATTTCAATTTAATATAAGAAATTAATAAAAATTACAAAATAAAATATAAAAATTTAATAAAGTATTATACTTTAATGAAAATATATGATAAAATAAAGATATAATTACATTAATTATATATATATTTATAAAGTTGGGGAGTTGGTGGCTTTGGATTTACATTACCTAAAAATATTTTACGAAGTAGCTAAAGAGAAGAGTTTTACAAAAGCTGCAAGTAAATTATACATAAACCAATCTGCTGTATCTATTCAAGTAAAAAAGTTTGAAGAGATACTGAATGCTAAGTTATTTGATAGAAGTTCAAAGAAAATTAAGCTTACATATACAGGAGAAGCTCTTTATAAAATGGCAGAGGATATTTTTGATAAGGTAAAAAGAGCAGAAAAAGAGATTTCTAGAATTATAGATTTAGATAGAGCAAAGATATCAATTGGAGCTACTTCTGTTATAGGGGAACCTCTTATTCCTAGATTGATGAAAGGATTCTCAAAAGCTCATGAAGAGATAGAGTATGAAATAACTATTGGTGAAAAAAATTGGTTATTGAAGTTATTAAAAGAGGGAGATTTAGATATACTGATTATAGATGAGGAGCATATAAACGATCCTAACTTAGAAGTGATAACAGTAGAGAAAATGCCATATGTACTAGTAAGTACTAAAGAGTATCACAGCATGGAAAGTGTGGTAAAAGATCCTTTAATAACAAGAAGAAATATTCCTAATAACAATGATGCTATTGCTGCTATTGAGGATAAATATAGAGTTACATTTAATAGCAAAATAAATATTAACGGAAGCCTTGAAGTTATTAAGGGGATGGTAAGAGAAGAGATTGGAAACGTAATTCTACCTTATTATGCAGTGCATAAGGAGATAGAAAAGGGAGAATTTAAAGTAATATATAAAGTTAATGATGTAAAAGATGGATATCAAGCTGTTATTACAAAGGATAAGAAAAGTTTAATTCAAATAATTAAGTTCATTAACTTTATACAAGACTATAAAATTCAATACTAGGAGGTGCACATGAATCTATTAGAATCATATAAGATTGAGTTTGCTCTTTTAGAAAACTTTATAAAAGAGGAAGAGGAGAGAAGAGAAACTGAAAAAGTAGCAAAAGAGTTAGCTGATGTTTTTCAGAAGGGAAATAAAGTGCTAATCTGTGGAAATGGTGGAAGTAACTGTGATGCTCTTCATTTTGCTGAGGAGTTTACTGGAAGATTTAGAGGAGATAGGAGAGCTCTTCCAGCTATTGCTCTTTCAGAATCTTCACATATTACTTGTGTAGGAAATGACTATGGATTTGACTATATCTTTTCTAGAGGTGTAGAAGCTTACGGTAAAGAGGGAGATATGTTTTTTGGTATCTCTACTAGTGGAAACTCTCCAAATGTTATAAAAGCTGTAGAAGCAGCTAAAAAATTGGGAATGAAAACTTGTGTATTACTTGGAAAAGATGGAGGAAAACTTAAAGGGATGTGTGACTATGAGTTTATTATTCCAGGGAAAACTTCAGATAGAATCCAAGAGATACATATGATGATACTACACATAATAATTGAAGGTGTAGAAAGAATTATGTTCCCAGAAAATTATTAAAATAAATAAAAACAATAGAGGCGCAATTGACAAGAGTAGTACTTTGGAGTTTGACAAATTATGATAAAGTACGAAAGGGGAGGTTGCCGAAATGAAAAAGAGTGTCAGGCTTTTTTGTTGGTAACTCAGAGAATATCTGTTTTACTGTCATTGAAATTAATTTCAATGGAGTGCTATTTGTGATTATAATCTATAGAGATATATTTTATTGATATTTAAACACAACTTAGTACTTGAGTTGTGTTTTTTTATTTTATAAATTTTAATTTTACAGGAGGATATGATGCTTGAATTTATTAAACTTATGCCAGTAATTATATTAGCTGGAATGATGATAGGAGGATATGATGCACTAATAGCTGCTCCAATAGCTACAGTAGCTGCTGCTGTTGCAGCTAGGATAACTGAGAGGAAAAAATTTAATGAGATATTAGAAGCAGCCCTTTCAAATGTGAGAGAGATAGTAATAGCTCTATTCATTTTGATGATGGCTTATGCTATGGCTGAGGTATTTATGTCAACTGGAGTTGGAGCTGCTATTATAAACATGACACTAAAATTAGGAATAACTGGAAGAACGATAGCTGTGGTAGGTGCTCTTGTAACTTCAATACTATCTATTGCCACAGGAACAAGTTGGGGAACTTTCGCTGCTTGTGCCCCTATATTTTTGTGGTTAAACTATATAGTTGGAGGGAATATATTTTTAACTGTGGGAGCAATAGCTGGTGGTGCTTGTTTTGGAGATAATATAGGGCTTATTTCAGACACAACTATAGTTAGTTCAGGAATACAAGGAGTAGAGGTAATAAAAAGGGTAAGACATCAAGGGGTATGGTCTGGATTAGTATTATTTTTAGGAGTATTGGCCTTTTTTATAATGGGAATGGTATTAAATCTACCAAATACTGTTGGAAATGGAGCTGAAGCTATTTCTCAAATTCCTGAAGAGGTATGGATTAAATTAGCTCAAGAGAGAGAGTCAGCAGTAACACTTCTTAACCAAGTAAAAACAGGAGTACCAGTATATATGGTTATACCACTATTTTTAGTGTTAGGAGCAGCTTTTAAAGGGTATCAAACTTTTATTTGTCTGTTTATAGGGATAATAAGTTCATATATTTTGGGGTTATTTGCTGGAACTGTAGTTAATACTAAGGACTTTTTAAATGATTTGATTATGAATGGGTTTTCTGGAGCAGGATCTTGGGTGGTAGTAATGATGATGTGGGTATCTGCTTTTGGGGGAATAATGAAGTCAATAGATGCTTTTAAACCTCTATCTACTCTACTTATAAAAATATCTAAGAATGTAAGACAACTTATGTTTTGGAATGGAGTATTATCAATAGTAGGAAATATGACACTAGCTGATGAGATGGCACAAATTGTAACTGTAGGTCCAATAATAAGAAATTTAGTAGAAAAAAATGTTGTGGGAAAAGTAGAGGATATTGAAAGATTAAAATTAAGAAATGCCACATTTAGTGATGCTATGGGAGTATTTGGGTCACAGCTTATTCCTTGGCATGTATATATAGGGTTTTATATAGGAATAGCTGCTACTGTATATCCACTATATAAGTTTACTGCTGTAGATATAATAAAGTATAATTTTCTTGCTTATATAGCAGTAATAAGTATGTTGTTTTTAACTTTGACAGGATTGGACAGATTTATTCCTAATTTTTCATTACCTAGAGAGCCAGAGGTTAGATTGAGAAAATAGTAAAGTAAAAAAGAGACTGTTGCAATTTAAGAAATTAAAGTAATTATAACTAATTCAAGAATAACGTTACTGCTCAGGTATTTCACATCTTCAGAAGAAAACTAAGAATTGTTCCATATTCCAAGAAGTTGATTAACTATGGCTTAT
>DXSD01000129.1 GCA_019410665.1 Fusobacterium sp. | reverse complement strand
ATTTAGGTATAACCTCGAAACTAATATTCATAAATATCTCCTAAAAATTTTTAAATTTTTTTCAACTTTTTTTCTTAAAATTAAACGAAAAATAAAGAAAATTATTTTCAACTTTTATTTAATAATACTATATTTTCAAAGAAAAAGCAAATTAAAAAGTTAAAATTCACGAAAATAATACTTATTTTATTGAAATTTGACATAAGATTAAAAATTGGTATAATAAAACCATGAAATAACAAATTAAAATTTTGGGAGGATAAAACATATGAACAAAGTTATGTATTTTTTAGAAAAATACCTGTTACCTATAGCAGAAAAATTAGGACAAAATAAATATCTGAATGTATTAAGAGATTCTTTTATGCTTTCATTTCCACTTACAATGTTTGGTTCTATATTTATAGTAATAGCAAACCTACCATTTTTAAATCTTCTTATGAGTGATGAAAAACTTCAAATATTAAAAGAAGCTCTAGCTCCAGCAGCTGAAGGAAGTATGTTAATGATGACAGTATTTGTTATTATGGGTATTGGTTATTATCTAACTTCTTCATATAAGATAGAGGGGATATTTGGATCTGCAATAGCTATCTCTGCTTTCTTCTTAGTAACTCCATTTCAAAATGGTGCTATGCCTTTAGACAGATTAGGAGCTAAAGGGATGTTTATAGGAATGTTAGTAGGATTTATCTCTGCTGAAATATATAGAAAAGTTGTTCAAAAAGGTTGGACTATAAAAATGCCTGATAGTGTTCCACCAGCAGTAGCAAAATCTTTCTCAGCTTTGATTCCTGGATTTGTAACATTGTCTGTATTTTTGATAGTTAGAATTATTTTCTCTTTAACACCATATGGAAATATTCATGATTTCATATACTTAGTAATCCAAACACCAATGGTTAAATTAGGAGGAGGAATAGTTGCAACAGTTATCGCTATTATTTTTATACAAGTATTATGGTTCTTTGGATTACATGGTCAAACAATTGTTAACTCTGTATTAGATCCAGTATGGAATACTCTGTCATTACAAAACTTAGAAGCTTATCAAGCCGGTAAAGAGTTACCAAATATAATTACAAAACAATTTATTGAAACATATACAGTTGGACTTGGTGGAACTGGAATGACAATAGCTGTTGTATTTGCTCTATTATTTGTAATGAAAAGTAGACAGTTAAAAGAGTTAGGAAAATTAGCTGGACCAGCAGCAATATTCAATGTAAATGAACCTATTATCTTTGGATTACCAATAGTAATGAATCCATTAGTATTTATTCCTTGGTTAATAGCTCCAATTGTAGTAGTAATATTTACTTATACTATGATGGCTATTGGACTTGCTCCAATCCCAACAGGAGTAATAGTTCCTTGGACAGTACCAATATTCTTTAGTGGAGCATTAGCAACAAACTCAATAATGGGAGGAGTATTACAAATTATAAACTTCTTTATCGTATTTATAATTTGGTTACCTTTCTTAAAAGTTTTAGATAAGAAAGCTATTGAAATGGAAGCACAAAATAATGATGAAGATTTAGACCTTAGTCTATAAAATCAATTTAAATAAATTATAACTTTAATATTTTAAGGAGAATAATGATTATGAAGAGAATTTTACTATGTTGTTCATCAGGAATGTCTACTAGTTTACTAGTAAACAAAATGAGAAAAGTAGCAGAGGAGCACAATGTTCCTGTTGAAATAAATGCTGTGGGATTAGATAGATTTGAAACTGAAGTAAAAAATTATGATGTAGTATTATTAGGGCCACAAGTTAAATTTAAATTAGATGAATTTAAACCAATAGCTGAAGCTAATGGAAAGAAAATAGATGTAATTGATACTAGAGATTATGGAACTATGGATGGAAAAAAAGTTTTATCTCAAGCTATCAAATTAATAAAAGAAAATAACTAAATTGAAAATAAGATTAAATAATAACAGAGCTACCTATTCATTAGTTAGGTAGCTTTAATAAAATAAAAGAGAGGTAATAGAATGGATATAGAAGTAGTAGCAATGGAACTTGTAGGAAATGCAGGAGAAGCAAGAAGTTTAGCTTTTGAAGCACTAGCAGAAGCTAAAAAAGGAAATTTTGAAAAAGCTGAAGAGTTATTAAATCAATCTAAAGAGGCATCTTTAAAAGCTCATCATACTCAAACTGAATTAATTTGTAATGAAGCTGATGGAAATAAAGTTGAAATTGGACTTTTAATGGTACATGCTCAAGACCATTTAATGACATCTATTTTAGCAAGAGAATTAATCTCTGAAATGATTGAAATGTATAAAAAATTACAAGGAAAATAGGAGGAATCTATGAAAAAATTTCCACAAGGATTTTTCTGGGGGGCTGCAGCTAGTGGACCTCAAACTGAAGGAGCAACAAATAAAGCAAATAAATCTATTTGGGATTTATGGTTTGAAAAATCACCAGAGAGATTTTATAATCAAATTGGTCCTAATCTAGTTTGCAATACTTATAATAGATTTAGAGAAGATGTAAAATTAATGAAAGATATTAATTTTAACTCTTTTAGAACTTCTATTCAATGGTCTAGATTAATAAAAGATTTTTATACTGGAGAAGTAGATCCTGATGCTGTTAGATTCTACAATGAATATATAGATGAAATGATAAAAAATGGTATTGAGCCCATAATTAACTTATATCATTTTGATATGCCAGCTCAATTACAAGAGGAGCTTGGTGGTTGGGAGAGCAAAAAAACTACTGATTTATTTGTTCTTTTTGCAAGAAAAGCTTTTGAACTATTTGGAGATAGAGTAAAATATTGGACAACTTTCAATGAACCAATTGTTCCAGTTGAAGGGGGATATCTATATGATTTCCACTACCCTTGTAAAAAAGATATGAAATTAGCTGTTCAAGTGGCTTATAACACAATTTTAGCCCATGCTAAAGTTGTAGAGGAGTATAGAAAACATAACTTAAATGGAAAAATTGGAGTTATTTTAAATCTTACTCCAACATATACTAGAGATGATAGAGAAGAGGATAAAAAAGCTGCTCATATAGCTGATTTATTTTTCAATAGAAGTTTCTTAGATCCAATGGTTAAAGGGGAATTTCCTATTGAATTAAAAGAGATTTTAAAAGAACACAATATGCTTCCTGAAACAACTGAAGAGGAAAAAAATCTTATCTTAACTCAAAAAATCGATTATTTAGGAGTAAACTATTACGTTCCTAGAAGAGTAAGAGCTGTAGAAAAAGCTCCTGAAAAATTTACTCAACCTGAATACTATTTTGAATACCATATTAAAGAAAATGGAAGATTTAATCCATATAGAGATGGAAATGAGATTCATCCAGAAGCTATCTATGATATAGCTAAAAATATTCAAAATAACTATGATAATATTCCTTGGTATATTGCTGAAATAGGAATAGCAATGAGTTTAGATTCAGAAAAAGTTTTAGAAGATGGAAGAATAGATGATAGTTTTAGAACTGGACTTATGATTGAACACTTTGATCAACTTCATAGAGCTATTGAAGAGGGAGCAAATTGCTTTGGTATCCATCAATGGACATTCATTGATAACTGGTCTTGGTTAAACTCTTTTAAAAGAAGATACGGTTTCTATAGATTAGACCTTGAAACTGGAGAAAGAAAGATAAAAGAACATGCAAAATGGTTTAGAGAAGTAGCTAAAATTAATGGTTATTAAGATGAAGAGGGGCTGTTGCAAATTCTTAGATTGAAATCAAAAAGTAAAAATATTTAATAATATAAAAGGAAAAAAGTTTACTTC
>DXSD01000128.1 GCA_019410665.1 Fusobacterium sp. | reverse complement strand
TATCCATATAGCAAATCTCTTTAGTTAACCATCTCTTTTTTAAAATTTTATACATAAGCACACTCCTTTTTCTAGTATCTGTTTTATATAGTAATTTGATATTAACTATTATTTTACCCTAATAGCTTTTCAATTTCAAATAAAAGTTTATCTAATTTCTCTTTCCTTCTTTCATCTAATTCTTCATATCTATTGTTTATTCTTCTATATAAATTATCTATTCTATCTACACTATAACTAATTACTTCTATTTTATCTTCCTTTTCTTCAATTCTTTCACTATTTTTCTTTAACATATCTAACATCTTTTTATATGTTAGCTCTTCACTATTTTTTTCTAACTCTGGAAGTATAGTTTCTTGTTCTCTATATAGTTGTTCAATACTCCTTACTGGAAGAATTGCTATTATTTGCTTAACTACATCAGATTTACTCTTTTTAAATAGTTCATATCTTTTTCTTAATCTTAATGCAGTATCTTTTTTATAGCCATTAAATTCTAAATACTTTAAATATAATCCCTCTGGACTACCTTTTCTTCCAAGTTCTTCAAATACTTCAGTTAAATTTTTTCCTAACATTATTATATTATTTCCTTGAATTTTTAACATTTCAAGAGATTTATTTTTTAAATACTCCACTAATTCTATATCATTGGTCAACGAACTAAATATACTGTCTTCAATTGAAAAAATTTCTTTAATATCTCTTTTATTACTCTTTTCATTTTTAGGAATACTAAGCTCTTTTTCTCCCTCATTTTCTTTTATTTTCTTTCTTTTAGCCATCATGGCTTGAAACCTTTCTTCTGCTGTACTCATCTATCCTCCTGCTCTACATTTCCATTATTATGTCTAATAAACTATTTTGTGCTTCTTCTACTGATTGTGCTTTACTCTCCCAAATAGTTTTTCCCTTTTTTACTAAGGTTTCTATTATTGATGTTTCCTTAAGTGGTTCTGGAAAAATCACATCTGTCTCTTCTAACATTTTCTTTAATTTATTCAAAATATCCTTCTGAGTAACTGTTGCTCTATATAAATTTACTAATATAGCATGAATCTTTTCAACTCCTGCTTCTTCTATAACATTAATTACTCCTTTTAGTGTTGGTATATCACAAAAAGCTGGAATTATAATTTTATCTGAACACTTTACAAACTCTGAATCTATTTTCATTGTTGGAATACTATCTATAAGCACATAGTCATACTCTCTTTTTAAATGCTCTATAAATATTGGTAGCTTCTCTAAAAATCTCTCTGTAAAAACAGAACTTTCTAAAGGAATAAAATCGAGATTTTTCCTTAATTTTATCTTTTCTCCCTTCCCAGTCATCACCCAACTTCTAAGTCCTTTTTTTAATTCTACTCTCTCTTGTTTCTCCTCTGGGATTGTAAAATCTATAATATTATTTTGTGAATCTGAAGTTAAAATTATAACTTTGCTCCCCTTCATAGTAAGACCATGAGCTATTTGAACAGTTAAAAAAGTTTTTCCTATTCCCCCTTTATTTACTTTTAAGGTATATACTTTTCCTATTCTTTCCTCTCTATCTATTTTAACCTTATCAGTTTCAATAGTTATATTTACTTCATTATCCTCTTTAGTTATTTTTAATGTATCTACTATACCAAATGGGATATTTAATTTTGCAACATAGTAATCTTTATCTTTATATACTTTACTAAAATTAACAGTTACATTTTTTTTATATTTTATAATATCTCCATGAATATCTCTCTCTTCTATTTCCTCAACTGTTCTACCTTTAGTTAAAGTTATCACTCTATTTTCCATTGAGAATACTATTTGATTTTCTTCTTTACTTATCCCTAATGCTTCTGTTATATTCCTATCTACAGTTAAAACAGCATTATTAAAGCTTCCATTTTTTTTATAAAATAGTCCTACTTTCTTTTTCATTTACAACTCCTTATAAAAAACTAAGTCGCATGCATGCGACTTAGTTCACTTTTAATATATTTATTTTAACATATATTTGGTATGAATTCAATGGCTTTATGCTTTAATTTCCTGTAAAATATCAAAGGCTAACTCCTCTTTTGATTTCTCAGGAATAGCTTTAATTGAATCTTCACCTTTTATTATAAAAATTTCATTTGTAGTTTTTTGCATATTTGTTGCATCATTTCCTACTATCATATCCAAATTTTTTCTCTTCAGTTTTCCTAAAGCATTTTCAATAATGTTCTGTGTTTCAGCAGCAAATCCAACTAAAAACTGTTTTTCTTTTCTTTTTCCCATTTCATAAAGAATATCAGGATTTCTATCTAAGACTATAGTTAAATCTCCCTCTTTTTTCTTTATTTTTTCATTAGAATAGTATTTAGGTTTATAATCAGCTACCGCAGCACAAGCAATGGCTATATCTACATCAGTAAATCTTTTTATACATTCTTCATACATCTCTTGTGCACTTCTAACTTGAACAAACTCCTTCACTCCTAATGGCTTTGATAAATTAGTAGGTCCAGATATAAGTATTACATCAGCTCCTAATTTCACTCCAGCATTTGCTAAAGAATAACCCATTTGTCCACTAGATCTATTAGAAAGGTACCTAACTGGATCTAAAGCCTCTTCAGTTCTTCCAGCAGTAATTAAAATTTTCTTTCCTTTGAAAATTTCCTCTCTAGTTATATTTTCTCTCTCTATAACATTAACTATTTCCTCTTCATCTTTTAATCTTCCTTTTGCATTTACATTGCAAGCTAAAAATCCTTCATCTGCTTCTATGAATCTATATCCATATTTTTTTAACTTTTCAATATTCTCTTTTAAAATAGGATTTTCATACATATTTACATTCATAGCAAGAGCAAAATAAACTGGTTTTTTAGTAGCTGATATTACTGTAGAAAGCATATCATCAGCTATTCCATTAGCTACTTTTCCAACTATATTATATGTCGCTGGAGCAACTAAAATAACATCTGCCCATTCAGCTAAAGATATATGCTCTACCTCAAAATGAGGAGTTTTATCCCACATATCCACATATACTCTATTTCTTGAAAGTGTTTCTAAAGCAAGTGGAGTTATTATCTTAGTAGCATTTTCAGTCATAATAACTTTTACATTATAACCCTTTTTTTTCAACTTTGAAATAATATTAGCAGATTTATATGCTGCTATCCCTCCAGTTACTCCTACTAATATGTTTTTCATACTCGCTCCTTTATTTTACTACCCTTCTTTCTTGGTAGTATTCATCTCTTTTATTTATAAATTCTTCAATTTGATTCTCTTTAAATCCTAGATCTACTAACTTATGGAAATCATAATCTAAAATATCATCCATAAACTCTATATCACTATCAGTAAATATATTCATTAACTTTCTACTTTTGCTATAAAACTTTGAAACTTTTTCTCCTTTATTTAAGTAAGTAACTACTTCCCACTCAATAAACTCTTTATTTAAAAACTTATAGAATTTTACTTTAGCATCCTCTAAATTTTTTGTTTCCTTAGGCAGCTGATTAAAACTTTCAAATGTTAAGTCTTGAATATACTTTATTCCTAAATTAAGAATAGCTTCCACTACTTCCTTATATTTACTTGCTCCAAAAAATTTTTCTATATCTACTTTATAGTAATATTTTTCTTTCTTAGATGATAAATTATACTCTCCTATTACTTGTTTTAATCTATTATTTTCCTCTTTAGTATCTTTTATATTTTTCTCAATTAACTCTAGTTGCTTATTATTAATGCTTACATTAATACTTTGATTTAATCTATCTAGTTCATTTATTAAGTCGGAAATTTCTTTATCTTTTCTTTTTATTATTTCTTCTAATTCTTCAATTTTTTTATTATATTTTTCTTCTAACTCAATATTCTTTTTAC
>DXSD01000127.1 GCA_019410665.1 Fusobacterium sp. | reverse complement strand
TCATTCTTGAATTAGTTATAATTACTTTAATTTCTTAAATTGCAACAGCCCCTTTTTTCTTCTTTTACCTATTCTCCCAAAAGTTATTTATATATTTCACTTCTATACCCTATTTGAAGTACCAATATTATAATTTTCTCATCTTCAATATCACAGAGTACTCTATAATTTCCTATTCTGTATCTCCAATAACCTTTTAAATTCCCAACTAATGCTTTTCCGTACACTCTTGGATTTTCACAATTTACTAAATTTTTCTTTATCCATTTTAAAATTAATTTTTGTACAGAAGTATCCAATTTTTTTAAATCTTTCTTACTCTGTTCAGAAAATTCTACCCTATAACCCATCTACTTCATCAAATCCTAACTCTTTTACTAAATCATCAAATGGAGTAGTTTTTTTATCAGTAGCAAGATAGTTTTTATAAGCTCTATCTGCTAATTTTATATCATATTCATCTTCAAGTCTTTCAAAAATTATTTTTTTAAAGAGCTGATACCTATTAATATCAGTTAGTATAAGGAGAAAAGTGAGTAAAATCTATTTAGAAATTATATAAAAATATGGTAAAATAGAGTAGATAGAGAAAAGAGGTGAAGAGATGAAACCTATTGGAATTGGAATAGATGATTTTAGAGAGATAATATTAACAAATAGTTTTTATGTAGATAAGACAAAATTTATAGAGGAAATTGAAAAAGATACTTCTAAGGTGCAATTGATAACAAGACCAAGAAGATTTGGAAAGACTCTTAATATGTCAATGTTAAAGTATTTTTATAGTATAGAAAATAGAGATAAAAATAGAGAGCTCTTTAGTAATCTCTATATAGAAAAATCTCCAATATTTTTAGAGCAAGGTAAATATTCTGTAATTTTTCTTTCTTTTAAAGATATCAAAGCTACAAGTATTTCAGAGATGATTGATGGTATAAAATCTCTTATGAAGAATTTATATGATAGTTTTGAATATGTAAGGGAAAGATTAAATCCAAGTAATTTAATTGAATTTGATGAGATTTGGTTGAAAAAAGATGAGAATACTCTTAAAAATTCTCTTGTAAATTTAACTAAATATTTATATCAGTACTACAATCAAGAGGTAATCTTATTGATAGATGAATATGATACTCCGATAATTTCTGCCTATGAGTATGGATACTATGATGAGATAAAAACTTTTTTTACTACAATGTATGGAAGCGTGTTAAAGGGAAATTTATCACTAAGAAAAGCAGTACTAACAGGGATAATGAGAATATCTAAGGAAAATATATTTTCTGGGCTAAATAATATAAAGGTAAATTCTATATTAGAGAGGGACTTCTCTGAGTATTTTGGATTGACAGAGGAAGAGGTAGAGCAATCATTAAAAGAGTATAGAATAGAGTATAAATTAAATGAGATACAGACTTGGTATAACGGATATAACTTTGGGGGAACTAGAGTATATAATCCATTTAGTATAACAAATTATTTAAAGAGAAAGAAAATAATGCCATATTGGGTAAATACTTCAAGTAATGCTTTAATTAATAAAGTTTTAAAAGAGGCAAATAGTTCAATTTTTAAAGAGTTATCAAAACTTTTTCAGGGAGAGGTAATAGAGAAAATTATTGATATATATTCCAATTTTAATGAGTTAAGAAACACAGAGCAGATATGGTATCTACTGACTAATGCTGGTTATTTAACAATAGTGAATGAGATAGATTTTGATGAGTATTCAATTAGAATACCTAATGAAGAGATTTATTATTTCTTTGAGAGAGATTTTATCAAAAATTTTATTGGAGATAGAAGAGATTTTAAAGATATATTGGATTACTTCTTAGAGGGGGATTTTGAAAATTTTACCTATGAGTTAGAAAAAATTATGCTAACAAATGTAAGCTGTTTTGATTTTGACAGTAATGCAGATGAGGCTTATTACCATGTGTTTATTTTGGGAATGATGTTGGCACTGAGAAGAGAGTACTATGTTAGTTCAAATAAAGAAGCAGGAAGAGGAAGATTTGATTTAATTCTTGAACCAAGGGATAAGAGTAGAAATGGATTTGTAATAGAGTTTAAGGCACCAGATAGTGAAAAAAATTTAGAAAAAGAGAGTCAAGAAGCTCTAAATCAAATAGAGAAAAATTGTTATGATGTGGAGCTAAAGGCAAGAGGAGTAGAGAGGGTCTACTATGTGGGAATGGCATTTTATAAGAGAGAGTTTAAATTAGCTTGGAAAAATAACTTGTAAAATATATCTTTACTGATAAAAAGATAATTGTATAGAGAATAAGGCAAAAAAGGTAGGCAAAGATGAATTTTTAATAATTTGGAGGAAATAAGATGAAAGTAGCAATATTAGGGGCAGGAATGATAGCCAATATAATGACAAAAACAATAATAGAGATGAAGCACAGTGATATAGAACTATATGCAATTGGGGCAAGGGATAAAAAAAGAGCTGAAGAGTTTGCTCAAAAATATAATATAGAAAAAGCTTATGGAAGTTATGAAGAGTTAGTGAAAGATGAAAATATAGATTTAGTATATATAGCAACACCACACTCTCATCACTATGCACATGGAAAACTATGTATAGAGAATGGTAAAAATATTCTATGTGAAAAAGCTTTCACAGTAAATGAGGAGCAAGCTAGAGAGTTATTTAGACTAGCTAAGGAGAAAAATGTATTCATAACAGAGGCAATCTGGACAAGATATATGCCATCAAGAGAGATAATAAATGAAATTGTAAAATCTGGAGAGCTGGGAGAAGTACACACTATTCAAGCTAATTTAGGTTATCCAATAAAAAATGTAGAGAGAATGAGAAAACCAGAACTAGCTGGAGGAGCATTATTGGATTTAGGAGTTTATCCTATAAATTTTTCAATGATGGTATTTGGTGATGATGTAAAAGAGATTCAAGCTCATGCAACTTTCTCACCTGAAGGAATAGATTTTACAGATAGTATAACTCTTTTCTGGGAAGGTGGAAAGATGGCAACACTTCATGCTACTATGCTTACAGCCACAGATAGAATGGGGTATATCTATGGAGAAGAGGGATATTTAGCAATTACAAATATCAATAATCCAGAGAAGATAGAGCAGTTTGACAAGGATCATAAATTGGTAAAAACTTATGAGATACCAAAGCAAGTAACTGGTTATGAATATGAAGTAATCTCATCTTATGAAGCTTTAAAAAATGGAAAGTTAGAGTGTGAGGAGATGCCACATGAGATAACTTTAAAAGTAATGAATATAATAGACACTATTCGTAAGCAATGGGGAATGAAATTTCCTTGTGAAAATCTGTAGTAAATATGAGATAGGATAAATAATAAAAAATATAATAAATTTAGAAGGGAGGAGTATGATATAGTTTAATATTTATATCATACAGGGAAAATGATAAAAAATATTATTTTTGATCTAGGAAATGTATTGATAGAGTATAGTCCAGAGAAATTTATCTCTAAATTTGTAGCTAAGAAAAATCAAGAGAGATTCTATAAAAGAGTATTTAAGGAGCAAGAGTGGCAAGATTTAGATAGAGGAATATTAGAATATGACGAGGCTATAAAGATTTTTACAAAGGATTTACCTGAGGAGAAAGAGAGTATAGAGAAACTTTTTAAAGAGAATATTCAAGGGGTACTGTTTCCTATTGAAGAGAATCTAAAATTATTGCCAAAATTAAAAGAAAAGGGGTATAAGCTATATATTCTATCTAATTTTCATAAAGAGGCTTTTTTAGAGATAGAAAAAAAGTGTGAATTTAAAAAGTATTTTGATGGAAAAATTGTATCTTATGATGTAAAGTTATTAAAACCAGAAAAAGAGATTTATGAGGGGTTATTGAAAAAATATAATTTGAATCCTGAGGAAACTCTATTTATAGATGATACTTTGGTAAATATTGAAAGTGCTAAAAAATTAGGGATTTTAACTATCCATTTAATAAATAAAGAAAAATTAAAGGAGGAATTAGAAAAGATTTTAAATATAAAAATTTAGTTACTAAAAAAATTGCTAAATATACAAATGGTAAAAAAATTTTAGAAAGAGAGAATAAACATTAATAAGAATTATAA
>DXSD01000126.1 GCA_019410665.1 Fusobacterium sp. | reverse complement strand
TAAAAAATAAAAAGGTTAAGAAAATTTTACTGGATGTAGTTGTTAAAGGTAAAGTTTTCTTTTTTTAATTATTTTTTAACTTATATAATTATCGGACTTACTTTAAAGGAGTAAATTTTATTACTTTACTTATTTTAGTTAGTATGATATACTATTCCTTGATTATTTTTTAAGGAGAGTATTTAGTATGAAGAAATTTAAAAAGATTTTTTTAACTATTTTTATTCTTTTTTTAGGAAGTTTTACTTTTGCAGAGGATAGTATTCCTAAGATTGAATATAAAAAAGTAGTTGTCAATAGTATGGAAGATATAAAAAAATGGAAGGGATCTCAAGAGTTATATGCTTTCACACAAATTAATATTGATTTAAGAGAATTATCTGCAACTAAAAGAAAAAATGCTTTTATAGATATTTTGCTTCCAGCTATCAATGTTGTAAATAGTGAGATAAGAAATACTAAGGAGAATGTTAAAAAGCTTTCTAATAAAACTCTTTTAACAGATGAAGAAAAAGCTTATCTTGAAAATATTTTTAAAAAGTATAGAGTGGAATATGGAGATTGGGATACTTTAAATTCTCGTCTTATTATCTACCCTACTTCTCTTATTTTAACTCAAGGTGCCATTGAAAGTGGTTGGGGTACTTCTAGATTTTTTAGAGAGGGGAACAATCTTTTCGGTATGTGGTCTTCTAATCCTAATGAGCCTAGAATCCCTGCTAAAGGAGTAAGAGCTAATGGTTTTGTTCCTCATTTGAAAAAATATGAGAGTGTTAAAGACTCTGTAGCTGACTTTGTTTTAAATCTTTCTAGAAATAAAGCTTATACAAAACTTAGAAAACTTATTAATGAAAAACAACCTCCTGCAGTTATTGCTCAAGGTTTAATTAACTACTCTGAAGAGAAAGAAGTATATGTAAAAAAAGTTATTAATACTATGAATTATAATAATTTTACTGAATATGATAAAGTTAAAAATAATAAATAATAATTAAAAATAATTTTAGAAAAAATTAAAGGAAAAAGTTTAGTGTTATTGTCATTAAACTTTTTCCTTTTTTATTTTTAAATTTTTCCCTTAAAATAATAAAAATATTATTTCAATTACATTATTTTATATTTAGTAATTATAGGTCTTTTATTAGAATTTTTTTTGTAGTTTTGTTACAAAGTCTGAAATATCGTCGTTTCCAACAATTTCACTAACTAGACAAACACGTTGTGCTCCTTTAGATATGATATTATCTATGTTGTGTGCTTTTATTCCTCCAATAGCTACAAATGGAAGATGGAGATTTTCTACAGCATATTCCAAATACTCCAATCCCACTGGAGCGGTATCCTTAGTTGTCGTTGGAAATATTGGTCCCACACCTATATAATCTACATTTAAATTTTTATAAGCTTCCATTCCCTGTTCTGGTGAATGTGTAGAAAGTCCTATGATTTTATTATCACCTAAAAGCTTTCTTACATCATCAGGATGCATATCATCTTGTCCTACATGAACTCCATCAGCATCTACTAAAAGTGCTAAATCTATATTATCATTTACTATAAAAATTACTCCATTTTTTCTACATAACTCTCTTATCTCTTTTATCTCTTTTACTTTTTCCCTAGTACTTTTAATCTTCTCTCTATATTGGATAATTTTTATTCCACCTTTAATCATCTCTTCTACACAGAAATAATTCCCTCTCCCCTTGGAAAAATTATCTCCAGTTATTCCATAGATTCCCTTTGGAATCTCTATTCTATTCCTCATTATATAACTCCCTCAAAATTACTTCTACTACTCTACTCGCTACTATATTTACCTTATGAGAATAAGTTTTATATTCAGATATATCACTTTTCATATCACCAACTATATAAAAATTTCTCATTCTCTTTACTATCTGAACATTTGATGAATCTATTCCACCTATTCCTGATACTGTTATTAAAATTTTCTTTCCGTCAAAAACCTCTTCAAGAAGAAGAACTTTATATTCTTTTTTATCAAAACCATCAACTACAATGTCACAATCTTTAAAAAACTCTTTTACATTATCTTTTTCAAATTTTATTATCTCATATTCATAATTACCATGTGAGATTTTGGTAAGATTTTCTCTCAATGCTTCTGCCTTATGTTTTCCAATTTGATCTTCAAAATAAAATTGCCTATTTAAATTAGATTTTTCTATTTTATCAAAGTCGCCAAATTTCAAATTAGTTATTCCACTTCTTACTAAGTGCATAGCTACATTTGAACCTATTCCACCAACACCTGCTATCCCTATTTTCATACCAATGTTTCCCAATCCTTATATTTAGGTTCTAATCCTCTTTTTCTTATAGCTTCTACTATCTCTTCTACATTTCTATTATCTGTGATATCAAATTGAGCTGTTGATTCATTTTCATGAGAATAACCTCCTACTTCTGTTTTTGATCCAGCAGAAAATTTTGTAATTCCTAATTGTAATAAATTATCTCTCATATATGCACTTTCTCTAGTTGATAGAGTTATTCCAGCTGTCGGCTGGAAAATTCTATTTGCTAATATTATCTGTACAAATGTGATATCATCTACTGCATAACTATCTTTCAGATTCCCCTCTGCTTCATTTACTCTAGGGAAAGAGATACTAAATTCACTATTTGGATAGTTATCTATTAAATATTTAAGGTGTAATCCTGTTTTGAAAGCATCACTTCTAATATCTCCAAGCCCTAGAAGAGCTCCTATCCCTATGGTTCTTATTCCTGCTTTTGCCCCTCTCTCTGGAGTATCTAATCTATATTTAAAGTTCTTTTTCTCTCCAGATAAATGTACCTCAGCATATCTTTTTTCATCATAAGTTTCTTGATATACAGTGAGTCCATCTAATCCATTTTCTACTAAATATCTATAATCTTCTTCATCTAATGGCATTACTTCAATAGATACAGATGAAAAATATTTTTTTAATACATCTATTCCACCTTTTAAATACTCTTTATCAACTAATCCTTTAGCTTCTCCAGTTAAAAGAAGTATATTTTCTATTTTAGATTTAGCTATCTCTTTTGCTTCTCTCTCTATCTCCTCAAATTTCATATGTCTTCTTATTATGTGATTTTTTTTAGAAAATCCACAATAGATACAATTGCTTGTACAATAATTAGAAACATATATAGGGAGATATAATCCTATTACATTTCCAAAATACTGTCTTGTTAGTCTATGTGCTCTTTGAGCCATCTTTTCTATATGATTTTTTGCTCTAGGTGATAACAGATTTAGATAATCATACACTGATAATTTATCTTTCTCTATACTTTTTAATACCTCTTCATCAGTTACAGAATTAAAATACCCCTCAAAATCAAAATCTTTCCATTTGACTAATTCATCATAATAACTCATACTACTCACCTCTAAATAAGAATCCAGTAAGTGGTGATGAAGCACTAGCATATTTTTGCTCCTCAGCTAATTGTGCTAAGAAAGCTTCCCTTCCAGCTTCTACTGCTAAAGCAAAAGCTCTTCCCATTTTAACTGGGTCTTGTGCTGTAGCTATTGCTGTATTTACTAATACAGCATCACATCCCATTTCCATAGCTATAGCTGCGTCTGAAGGTTTTCCTATTCCTGCATCTACTATAATAGGTACTCTATTATTTTCTAATAACATCTCTACAAAGGGTTTTGTAAGTATTCCTCTATTTGATCCAATTGGAGAACCAAGTGGCATAACTGCTGCTGCTCCAGCATCTTCTAGTCTTTTAGCTGTAATTAGATCAGGCATAATATATGGTAAAACTATAAATCCTTCATTAGCTAAAATCTTAGTAGCTTTTACAGTTTCAGCATTATCTGGCATAAGATATTTACTATCATTTATTATCTCAATTTTTATGAAATCGCCACACCCAGCCTCTCTAGCTATTCTTGCAATTTTTATAGCTTCTTCTGCTGTTCTTGCTCCAGAAGTATTTGGAAGCAAAGTTATATGTTTTGGAATATAATTTAGGATATTTTCTTTAGGATTCTGAAAGTTTATCCTTCTAAGTGCCATTGTTATAATTTGAGATCCACTAGCTTCTAACATAGGAGCTACTAAATTTTTATCAGCAAATTTCCCTGTTCCTGTAAGTAATCTACTCTTAAACTCTTTCCCCTTTAAAATAAATTTTTCCATCTTTTCCTCCAATTGTATTGTTAGTATCTTTTACT
>DXSD01000125.1 GCA_019410665.1 Fusobacterium sp. | reverse complement strand
AAGAGATTCCAAAAATACAAAAAATTGATTTTGAATTTTTAGATAGAGAGAGTATTAAGTAATTAGATAAATATTTATAATACACAATTTTTAAAGAAAGGAAAGTTATGGCAAGTATAAATGATGTAGCTAAAAAAGCTGGTGTTTCTAAAAGTACAGTTTCATTAGTTATCAACAATAGCGGTTATGTTTCTCAAGAAACAAGAGCTAAAATAGAAAAGGTTATGAAAGAGTTAAACTATGTGCCAAATCAATTGGCTAAAAATCTTTCAAATAGAAAAAGTAATATTATTGGGATAGTTATGCCTGATATTCTTCACCCTTTCTTCTCAACTTTTATAAAACATGCTGAACATGCCCTTTATAATAGAGGATATATGACAATGATATGTAGTACTGTTGGAAGAGAGATTATTGAAGAAAAATATCTAGATATGCTTGAAAGAAAAGCTATGGATGGAATAATTATGGGATCTCACTCCCTCAATATTGAAAGATATAAAAAAACTACTCAACCTATTGTATCTTTAGATAGATTTTTGGATAAACATATTCCTTTAATAACTTCTAACAACAAACAAGGAGCTCAACTTACAGTAGATATTTTAGAAAAAAATCTATGTAAATCTGTAATTCAAATAGTAGGAGGGAGCTCTCCTCTAAATCCTACCAACGATTATCCAACTCTTTGTAAAGAGTTAGCCTCTGAAAGAGGAATAGAGATAAAACAAGTAAAATTAAAACCTAACTCTTTTTCTCATTTAGAGTATGAGGAAATAGCTATGGAAATTTTTCAAAATCATAGGGATTTTGATGCTATTATTGGAGTAGATCTAAGTATATTAGCTTGTGAAAAAATAGCTCTTGAAAAGGGAATATCAATCCCAAAAGATTTAAAATTAATATCTTATGATGGAACCTATGTTACTAAACTTGGTTCTGAAAACATCACTTCTATAGCTCAGCCAATAGAAAAATTAGCAGAAAAAAGTGTAGAAGTTTTAATTAATCTAATAGAAAATAATTATGTTGATAATCTAATAGAGATGTTAGACATAGAACTTCAGTTAGGAAAAACCACATATTAACTATAAAAATAAGAGATTTTTACTTTTATCCAAGTAACTTTCTCTTTTTTTATTTATTTTATATCTTTTATTTTTTACTTCTCAAACTCTATTTTAGCCTCTTCTAATTGTTTTAATAACATCATATTTTTTCTAAATTTGTAACATTTTATTTTTTTTATTGACATTTTAATAAAATTGTAGTATAAATTTTATAGAAGATATAAAACCGGTTTTATATTTTTTTTAAAAAGTTGTCATACCGGTTCGATAAAAGGAGGATATATGAAAAAAAACGCAAATGCCACTGCCCTTAAAATTTTTGAAGCAGTAGGAGGAAAAGAAAACATCTTATCAGTTTCTCACTGTGCTACTAGACTTAGACTTACATTAAAATCTTTGGATATTATCAACAACAAAATTCTTGAAGAGTCTACTGAAATAGCTAGCTTCTTTGAAAAAAATGGACAATATCAAATTATTTTAGGAACAGGTTTCGTTAATAAAGTTTATGGAGAATTTATTAAATTAGTTGATAATAACACAACTGAATCTATTCCACAAGAGAAAGAGAAAATAACTTTCCAAACTGTTACAAAATCAATTTCTGATATATTTATTCCAATCATTCCTGTACTTCTTGCTACTGGAATTTTAATGGGATTACAAAATCTTTTAATCAATGGTTTCAATATTAATTTAGGTCAAAATATTAATACTATATTCAATGTTTTAACTGGTACTGCTTATGTTTTTATTCCAGTTTTAGTAACTTGGAGCACTGTTAAAAAATTTGGTGGCTCTCCTATTTTAGGAATAGTATTAGGACTTATGTTAGTTTCTCCATCTCTTCCAGATAAATGGGCAGTTGTAAACGGAAGTGTTTCCCCATTAATCTTTGATTTAGGATTTATAAAGTTAAATGTTAATGGTTACCAAAGTTCTGTTATTCCTGCTATTTTCTTAGGATTTTTCTCAGCTCAATTAGAGAAAAAACTTCATGATATAGTACCAGATATTTTAGATATGCTGTTAGTTCCATTTTTAACTCTATTTATAAGTTTAATCTTTGGACTTTTCTTAGTTTGTCCAACTTTAGGGTATATTGAAAAAACGTTAACTGATGCTATTCTTTATCTTTTAAAACTTCCATATGGTATAGGTGGACTTTTCTATGCAGGTGGAATTCAAATTCTTTGTGCTGTAGGTATGCATCACACTGTTACACCTATAATTGTTTCAATCTTTATTGAAACTGGATTAGACTATATCAATCCTCTTGGAAGTGCTGCTATTGCTGGACAACTTGGAGCTGGATTAGCTGTGGTTATGTCAATGAAAAATAAAACTGAGCGTCTAAAAATGGTTCCTGCTTTAGTTCCTGCTCTTTTTGGAATATCTGAAACAGTTATGTATGGTATTACTTTCCCTAGAATAAAACCTTTCTTTATGGGGTGTATTGGAGCTGGAATTGGTGGTATCTATGCTGGATATATTGGTTTAGCTGCTAAAGGTACAGGAGCTAGTATGTTACCTGGAGCACTTCTATATCTTAACGGAGGAGTTTTACAATATTTTATGACTCTTTTTATAACTATAGCTAGTAGTTATATTTTAACTTATTTAACACTAAAATCATCAAAAAAATAGGAGGCTTTACTTGAAATTATTAGACTTTTCAAATAGACAAAATAGAGATGTTAGAGTAGAAGATGTAGGAGAAGAGTATATTAAAGTTATACATCAAAAAACTATATCAGACCCTTGGTATCCTAAGTTCCATATTGCACCTCCACACGGACTTTTAAACGATCCCAATGGACTTTATGAAAAAGATGGAGTATATCATATTTTCTATCAATGGTTTCCTTTAGGACCTGTACATGGACTTAAACACTGGTATCATCTAACTACTAAAGATTTTATCAACTATGAGGATTTAAGAGTAGGGATAGCTCCAGAAGATAACTATGACTTTGCTGGTTGCTATACAGGAATGACTTTTGAAAAAAAAGATATTTTCTATACAGGAATTGATGTAAATAAACTTCCAGCAGTTTGTTATGCTACAATTGATGAAGGAAAGATAGAAAAAAAAGGAGTTATCATTCCTCTTGATGAAAATATTACTACTATAAATTTTCGTGATCCCTTTGTTTTTAAAAAAGATGATTATTTTCTTATGTTAGTAGGAGGAGAAAATTTAGAAAATAAAGGAATAATCCCTGTATATAAATCTTTTGATAATTTTAACTATGATTATATTGGTAATTTAAAATTGAAAGATTATCCTTTTGGTTATATGTTAGAGTGTCCTAACTATTTTGAAGAAGATGGAAAGGGAGTTCTATTTTTCTCGCCACAAGGAATTGAAAGTCCTAATAAATATGACTTCCGTAATGTTTTTTCAGTTGTATATATGATTGGAGCTCCAATAGATGATAGTTTAAATTTCAATGGAGAAAATATTTATGAAATGGATAAAGGCTTTGACTTTTATGCTCCTCAAATATTTAAAGATAAAAAAAATAGAAATATTCTATATGCTTGGCTAGGAAACTCTAAATGTGAATATCCATCAGATAAAAATCAATGGGCTCATATGTTAACTATACCAAGAGAGATAGAAATTTCTCAAGATAGAATTATTCAAAAACCATTAGCTGAACTTAAAGAGTTACGTAAAGATCAAGAGACAATTTCAGAAAGATTTGATTTTCAATTTCCTTCACATGAAATTGAAATTGAAGAAGAGAAAAACTTTATATTTAAAATCTCTAATGAATTAGGAGAAAATATAACTTTTCAAATGACTGATGATGAATTTATTCTAGATCGTTCAACTATGTCACATCTATATAATGGAAAATTTGGTTATACAAGATTTGCTAAAAGACTGGTAAAAGAAAAACAAAAGATAAGAATTTTTGTTGATAGCTCTTCTATAGAGATCTTTGCTGATAATGGATATACGACTTTAACAGCTCGTTACTATATTGATAATCCTAATTCCTATATTCTTAAAGAAACAACAGGAAAAATCTGGGAATTATCAGAGATAAAAATCCCTTATAAATACTAATTGAAAAAGGCTGTTGCAAATTCTTAAATTGAAATCAAAAAATAAAAATATTTAATAATAT